>JBEDFU010000231.1:0-5059 GCA_041174965.1 Pseudomonadota bacterium
GACACAGGAAATAAGCAGACCCTGGCCCCATGGGCCTGTGACGGTGCTGCGTGCTTCCCTGCGCGAGGATTACCTCAATCAGGTTCAAAGGGACTTTCTCAGCGTCGGTTTGATTCCCCAAACCTCGGCACCCCCAGCGACTTGCCTCAGCAAGCGGTGTGATTATGGCCGATCGCCCATCCACTGGACTTGGCCTGGGTGGCTGGCAAAATGAAACAGCCTTCCGACCCACATGGCCGCTGCACCCCGCGTCAACCCAGAAGACTTCTTCAGCCCTGAAGAGTGGGTGCGCCTGAGCCGGCGCTCTTCGTGGCGTGGTTTGGCGTGCGTGGCCCATTGTTGGGCGGTGATCGGTGCTGCCATGGCCTTGGCGGCTTGGTCGCCGTGGTTCATCCCTTTGGCGGTTTTATGGGTGGGAAACCGGCAACTGGGCTTGTTCATCTTGATGCACGACGCCGCCCATGCGGTGCTGCACCCCGACAGGCGCATCAACGATGCGGTGGGTTTTTGGTTTTGCGGCACCGAGATGCGTGCCTACCGCGGCTATCACTTGCAGCACCACCGCTATGTGCAGCAAACCGAAGACCCTGATTTGGTGTTGTCGGCCCCGTTCCCCATCAGTCGCGCCTCGTTGCGGCGAAAAATGTGGCGCGATATTTCGGGCCAGACTTTTTACAAGCAGCGCATCGCCCCGGGGGTGATGGCATGGCGCAGCCCAGCACCGGGGCTGAACCGCTGGTCATCCTTGGGGCAATGGATGCACCAAGAACGTTGGTTTTTGGGCGGCAATGCGGTTTTTGCTTTGGCCTTTGCGGCAGCCGGTTGGACGTGGCTGTGGTTGGCCGTGTGGTTGCTGCCCATGGCCACTTGGCTGCCGTTGATCACCCGCTTGCGCAATATTTCAGAGCATGCCTTGGTGGCGCCCAACGAGCCCGACCCCTTGCACCATGCCCGCACCACCCATGCCAACTTGTGGGAGCGGATGTGGCTGGCGCCGTATTGGGTCAATTACCACTGCGAGCACCACATGTTCACCCAAATTCCATGCTGGAATTTGCCCTTGGCGCACCGCATGCTGCATGCAAAAGGGTTGACGGCGCGCATGAACACCGCCCCCAGTTACGCCGCCATGTTGCGCCAGGCCGCGCCGGCATAGACCCAAAGCGTGTCTGCTTAACCACGGAGGCCTATCGGCCATCCACCCCCAGCAAGCGGTGCAAATGGGTGGAGGTGGTGGTGTATTGCAGCGTGGTTCTTTCGCCGGGGCGCAAGCGCGCAGCGATGGCAAACGCGGCCAAAGTGGCTTCGTGGAAGCCACACAAGATCAATTTTTGTTTGCCCGGGTAGGTGTTGACATCCCCCACGGCAAAAATGCCGGGCACCGGGGTGGCAAAACTGGCGCTGTCAACCACCAATTGTTTGCGTTGCATGGCCAAGCCCCATTCGCTCAGCGGCCCCAGTTGCGGTGACAAACCGAGTTGCACCCAAATCGCATCGCAAGGGAGGGTGTGGGTTTCGCCTGCGCTGCTGACCCAATCCACGGCATGCATCCGCTGGTCTTGCAATCGTGGCTCCAGCAGTTGACCAATGTGCAACTGCAAACGGCCTTCGCGCACCCACTGGCGCATGCGCTCGATCAGGGCCGGTTCTGCGTCCCACACATCGCGCCGATGCATCAAACCCACCCGGGTGGGCGCGTCGGGGCCAGTCAAGTCGCACAACTGCAAGGCGGCCTCGATGGCGGTGCCGTCGCCGCCCACCACCAAGCAGGCCTGGCCCGCAAACACCGATGGGTCGTGCCCGGCAAAGAAAACCTGGCTGCCGCGCAGCGGTTTGAAACCAGCGGCGGGTAGTTGGCGCGGCTCAAAGGCGCCCACGCCAGCGGCGATGACCACGCTGCGGGCCTGAAAGTTCAAACCTGCAGCGGTTTGCACCGCAAATCCATCGCCTTGGGGTACCAAATGGCTGACGCTGTGACCGCCGTGAAACACCGGCGCAAAGGGTTTGACTTGGGTTTGCAGCCGCTCGATCAGTTCTTTGCCGGTGCAGCGCGGCAGGCCGGGGATGTCGTAAATGGGTTTGTCGCCGTACAGCTCGGTGCACTGGCCGCCAGGGTGGGGCAGGCTGTCGACGATGTGGCAGCGGATGTCCTGCAGTCCCAGCTGAAAAGCCTGAAACAGGCCCACCGGTCCGGCACCGATCACCAGTGCATCGGTGGCGACGGGCGCTGACACGGGGGCAGGGGGAGACGGGTTCAGCGGGTGAGCTCGCTCAACTTGCCCGTTTTCTCTTTCCAGTCGTCTGCGTCGGGCATGGGCATCTTGCGCTTGGTGATGCTGGGCCAGCCAGAGCGGGCCAACTCCACGTTCAGCGCAATCATGTGCTGCTGGTCGCTGGGCACATCTTCCTCGGCATAAATGGCATTGACCGGGCACTCAGGGATGCACACGGCGCAGTCGATGCACTCATCGGGGTCGATGGTCAGGAAGTTGGGGCCTTCGCGGAAGCAGTCCACGGGGCAGACATCAACACAGTCGGTGTATTTGCAGCGGATGCAGGATTCGGTGACAACGTGGGTCATGGTGGCGATGTGTAAGCTGAGAGTGACAGTATTTTAGGCCAGCCCGGCCAACCCCCCTGGGCGTGTTGGCATAGCGGCGGATGGCGGTGAGGGTCGGTGTGCGGCAAGGCGCGGTGAAAGGTCGGGCAGTGTGGCGGTGCGTGGTGAAGGAGGCGGCGCACGCGGCGCGTCAAGCCAACACCAAGGCGGCCCCTGCGGTGCGGTGGCTGGCGGGGTCGACCAGCACCAGGGAACCCAGGGGGCGAGAGGTGGCGAATGGGCTCACCGGCAGGGCTTGTTGCAAACCCAATACCACTTGGCCAATGGCATTGGCCGGCAGTTCTTGGGCCGGGGTGGCCGCCAAGGTGTGGATGTCGGTGCGGTGATCGATGGCTTTGACCTTGGCCTTGACCCAGCGGTGACCGTGCAAAGCCCAGTACACCCGGCCCACCACCAGCGGCTCATCGTCCAGCCAAGCCACGGTGGCGCGGATCTCGGTTTGACCGGCTTGCGGCCAAGGGGCTGTGTCGGGGTTTTGCGCCAGCAGCCAGTCGCCGCGCGAAATGTCGAGTTCGCGATCCAGCACGATGCCAGCGCTGTGTCCCGCGCCCACAGTTTGCGATTGGCGCACCGTGTTGAGCACCTGCGCCACCTGTGCCGTTTGGCCGCTGGGAAAGACGCGCACACCGTCACCCACTTGAACCTGGCCGGTGGCCAGCCGGGTCCAGAAAATGCGGCGCCCTTGGTGGGTGTCGGCCCGGTCATGGTGCTTCTCCACCCACTGCACCGGCGCGCTGAAGGGCAGGTGCCGCTCAGACGGGGTGGTGGGCAAGCGCTGCAAGATGTCGAGCAAACATGGGCCGTTGTAGCCGCACCAACCGGGTTCAGCTTGGGCCACGTTGTGCCCCAACAGGGCAGACACCGGCACCACGGCAGCCACGTCGATCCCCGCTTGTTGGCTAAAGCGCAACAAGGCTTGGCGGATGTTTTCATAGGCCTGGCTGGGGTTGTCCACCGCATCCAGCTTGTTGATGGCCAAGACCACGGAAGGCACCCGCAACAGTTTCAGCAACAGGCTGTGGCGGCGGGTTTGCGGCAACAAAGCCAGCTGGGGGTTGGTGGCATCGAGTTTGGTGGCATCCACCAAGACCACAGCGGCGTCGGCGCTGGACGCGGCGGTGACCATGTTGCGGGTGTATTGCTCGTGCCCTGGCGCGTCACCGATGATGAATTTGCGCTGCTCAGTAGAGAAGTAGCGGTAGGCCACATCGATGGTGATGCCTTGCTCGCGCTCGGCGCTCAGGCCGTCGGTGAGCAAGGCCAAATCGGTTTGTCCCTGGCGTTGCACACCGGCCAAATGGTCTTGCAAAACCGCTTTGGTGTCGACCAGCAAGCGGCCGATCAGGGTGCTTTTGCCATCATCCACCGACCCACAGGTGATGAATTTCAAGGCGGCGTGGGTGTCGCTCATCAGAAATACCCCTCGAGTTTGCGTTTTTCCATGGAAGCGTCAGAGGTCTGGTCGTCCATGCGGGTGGCTCCGCGCTCACTCACCTCAGCGGCCAAGGTTTCAATGACGATCTGTTCGGGCGTGCTGGCCAAGCTCTCCACCGGGCAGGTGCAGGTGATGTCGCCCACGGTGCGAAAACGCACCGCG
Source organism: Pseudomonadota bacterium (assembly GCA_041174965.1). GTDB lineage: Bacteria > Pseudomonadota > Gammaproteobacteria > Burkholderiales > Burkholderiaceae_C > Limnohabitans. The sequence goes on from JBEDFU010000231.1 coordinate 4,218, forward strand.
CGCTCGACCACGGTTTCACCAGCGCGCGGCGGCGTCAGCTCGGTCACGGGCGCCAGCAGGCCACGGCGCTCCACCACGCTGCGGGTGTGGCTGTAATAAATAGAGGGCAGGGCGATGCGCTCTCGGGCGATGTATTGCCACACATCCAACTCGGTCCAATTGGAGATGGGGAACACGCGGAAATGCTCGCCCGGTTGCAAGCGGGTGTTGAACAAGTTCCACAGCTCTGGCCGCTGGGCCTTGGGTTGCCATTGGCCAAAGCCATCGCGGTGGCTGAAGATGCGCTCTTTGGCGCGGGCTTTTTCTTCGTCGCGTCGCGCGCCGCCCATCAAGGCGTCAAAACGGAACTCTTCGATCGCTTCCAGCAGCGTGACCGATTGGTGCACATTGCGGCTCTCACCCGGGTGGGCCAGGCGCACCGTGCCGCGCCGCATCGAGTCTTCGACGCTGCGCACAATCAATTCGGCACCCAGTTCTTGGGCGCGAAAGTCGCGGAAATTGGTCACCTCGGGGAAGTTGTGGCCGGTGTCGATCATCAGCAGAGGAAAAGGCAGGCGGCCCCCGTGTTGGCGGTCGATGAAAGCCTTTTCAGCGCAGCGCAGCATGACCAATGAGTCTTTGCCGCCAGAGAACAACAAGGTGGGCCGCTCAAAGGTGGCCGCCACCTCGCGCAGGATGTAGATGGTTTCTTCTTCCAGGGCGTCCAGGTGGGCATTGCTCAACGGGGCGAGCCGGTCGGGTTCGGCGCGTGCATTCATGCGGTGGCTCCGGTGGGGATGGCTGACTCGATCGCATTGGGGATGTGGCTGGCGGTTGCAGTTGCAGTTGCAGTGGGCGCATGC
>JBEDFU010000232.1:0-2692 GCA_041174965.1 Pseudomonadota bacterium
GTTGGACAGCATCTGAGCGCGATCGCGGATTTGCCATTGGTACACCCCCGCCATGCCGGCGACCGCCAAGGCCAGCAGGCCAATCGCCACTGCAAAGCTGCGCAGGCTGGGAATTTTTTTCAGCCGCGAGTCGGTGCTGGGCATGTCAAACACCGTGCTGGCGCTGAGTTGCTCTTCGTTGGCCAGCAGGCCCAAGTCGCCCACGCGGCGGATGGCCGAGCCTTCGTGGATGGCCTCAAACTCTTCTATCAGCGATTGCGCCTGGGCCATGTCGCCAATGAAGTCAAAGCCGGGGACCGGGCTGCGCTCGTTCAAGGCCACCACGGCCACGCGCTGTTGGGTCATGCCAAACACAAACAACTCCAGGCCGCCTTGGCTCCACTGGTGGGACAAGTGCAGGGCGGCCGAGTGCATGGGCTTGCGCGCCTGTGCAATCGCGCTGCAGGTGCCCACAAAGTTTTGCAAACCGCTGGACGCATACCACTGCATGCCCTCGCGGCGCAGTTGGGCCAAAGTGCTGCGCACCAGTTTTTCGGCGGGTTGCAGCGGGCGCCACTTTATGCCCAGCACAAAGTGGTGCTGATCAAACTTCACCCATAAAGCGCTTTGGTTCATGGCGTCACTGGTCGATCAAACGGGGGGTGATGAGCACCACCGTGGTGGTGCGCTCGTTGCTGCCTTTGCGCGAGCCCGGCAACCTTTGCACCAAGGGGTCGACTTGCTCGCTGTTCAAGGCCTCGGCGTCAAAACCGCTGAGCACGATGGTCTCGCCCCCTCGCGCCACCAAGCGCTGCAACACCCCAAAGTTGGCGATGCTGGGCTGTTGGATGGTTTGCAAACTCGCACCGCTGCCCGAGTTGAACGAGGTCAAAGACTTGAGCGAGCTGAGCGACAAGCCGCACTCGATCAGCACATGGTTGGAGTCGAGCAAGATGGGCAGCAAGGTCAGCGAAAACCCCGTGGTGATCTCACCCGGCGTCAGGGTGGCGCCACCATAGGTGGTGCCGGTGCTGCCCACGGTGTTGATGATGGTCGGGGTGACCGACTTCAAATAGCTTTGCGTGGTTTGGCTGCCCACCGGCACGGGTTGGCGGTTCACGGTGGTGACCACGGTGGAATAGGCCGAGCTGACGCGGCCAAACTTTTCCAGTGCCTGAAACAACAACTGGTTGGTGCTGCCCGATTTGTTGGTCAGCACCAAGCCGATGTTGGTGGCTGCATCCGCGCTGGCCACGGGCGTGGGCCCATTGATTTGCAATTGGCCCAGGCGCATGGACTGCGACACATAGCTCCAGTCAATGCCCGACTGGAACTCGCTTTTCAGGTTGACCTGCAACACCTCGACCGTCATGGCCACTTGGCGCATCAGGGTTTGGTTCAGGCCTTGGATGTATTTTTCAATCGCCTCCACATTGCGAAAGGCGTCGCGCACCGTCACTGTGCCGGTGTTGGGGTCGATCACCAGCTTGCCGCTGACCGACACCATGTTGGCCAGGTTTCTTTCAATGCCCGTCCAAATGTTGATGTCGCTGGAACTCGACGATGACGCGGTGCCTCCACCGGTGGATGTCAGGCTCAAAGCGGACGACAACTTCAAACCGCCAGGCAGTGTTTTGACCGCGATGTTGCGGGTGACCACGCGGTAAAACAAAATCCGCCCCGCTTCATAGGACCAACGCAAATCGGCGCGCAGCGCCACCTGATTCAACAGGCCCGCCAGGCTGCCCGAATAGTTGATTTCGATGTCGTTGAGCTTGGTCGGGTCGGTCTCGGGGCTCAGTCGGGTGCCACCGGCGCGCTGGGCGCTGTCCAAAATTTGCTTGTCGCTCAGCACCGGCAGGCCATTCTCGCCAGCGGCCACCATCGGCGCTGCCACCGGTGTGGCAAAGCTCATGCCGATGGGCACAAACTGGCTGGCGGGCATGGTGGCGTCGCTGGACACGTTGACCGGGATGTCGGTGGCGCGCTCAATCAGCGTGGCAATGGTTTTGACGCTGTGGCGACCGGGCAGGCGCAGCGTCACCGAGGCGATGTGGCTGGGCAGCATTTCGCTGCGGTCAATCGGAATGGACTGGGTGGTGAAGCGCGCCCGCTGGGTGGTGACCACCGATGGTGTGGGCCCCGGGTAGCTGCGCAACAAGGCGTTGGCTTGCTCGGTGCGCTGGGCCATGTCGCCATGCCCACTGCTGATTTGTTTTTCAAAGCGCGACACGCTGCAACCACTGAGCAACAGCGCCATGCCCAGGCCCAGGTGCGCCAACCCAGGGCGCGAACCGATAGGCAAAGCATTCAATGGGTTCATGGTTGGTCAACTGTCATTGCGTTGTTGATGGCGCACGATGCTCATCACACGGGTGGCTTCGTTCATCACCGCTTGCAAGGGGTGGTCGGTGTTGCTCAGGGCATTCATCACCAATTGCACGGCGGCGCTGAAGCTGCCCTCGATGCTGATTTGTGCCTGGATGGGGAAGTCGCGCTCGGCCTCCCACATCAGCTGCCACTGGGCCGCCTGTGCCCAGCGGCTGAGGCTGTGATAAAGGGTTTTGTCTTGCGTTTGCAAGGTCCACACCGCATCGGGTTCGGGGCTGGGCAGGCGCACCGGGTTGGCGCTGCCTGAGGGGTTGGGCAAGGTGGGTTTGGGCGGCTTGGCCCATTCCACGGTGATTTCAAATGCAGACGCCGCCCCTGGGTG
>JBEDFU010000233.1:0-2920 GCA_041174965.1 Pseudomonadota bacterium
GTGAAGACCCCTCAGTCCGATTTTTGGTTGGGTAGCGCGCACACGGTTGGAGAGTTCGACGGCCGAGCGCACGGCCATTTTTTCGAACACCCGGGCGCGGTGCACCTCGACCGTGCGCACACTGATGTGCAACTGGTCGGCGATGAGTTTGTTGGGCAGGCCCTCGACCACACACTGCATGACCTCGCGCTCGCGCTCGGTCAAGCCCTCGATCAGCTGGGTCAGGCTTTGCTGGCGCTGCTGGCTGTGCAGCTGTTGCGCCGAACGCTGCAAGGCTTGCTCAACCCGGTCCACCAGCGAATTGTCCGAAAAGGGTTTTTCGCAAAAGTCGAACGCACCGCGCTTGACGGCATCGACCGCCGTGGGCACATCGGCATGACCGGTCAAAAAAATCACCGGCAAAGCGGGCAAGCAGCCTTTGTCGATCAGGCGATCAAACAGGGCCAAGCCACTGATGCCGGGCATGCGCACGTCGAGCAACAAGCAACAAGCTTGGCGCGGCAACTGGGGCACCTGGTCCAGCCCCAGGTGCTCGATCAGGCCCTCGGCACTGTCAAAGCACTGGGTTTGCAAACCGCGCGAGCGCAGCAGCCAAGCCAGCGCCTGGCGCACGCTTTCATCGTCGTCGACCACATAGACCAGGGCTTCTTGAACCGGTTGCATGGTCAAGATTGTGGCAGGGCGGGCACGCCCGTGCTGTGTGTCTGGTCTTGGGGCGCCAGGGCCAGGCTGAAATAAAACTCGGTGCCACCGCTGGCCAAGGCGCGGTGTTGCAAGCGGGCCCCGTGTTGCTCCACCACGGTGCGGCACAGGCTCAGGCCCAAGCCCATGCCCTCGGCCTTGGTGGTGAAAAACGGGGTGAACAACTGGGATGACACCTCGGCGCTGATGCCCAAACCGCCATCGGCGATGGAGAACACCAAGCCCTCGCCGGGGTCGGTGCTGGGGCGCACCACGATGCGCAGATCGCGCACCCGCCCGGTGGGCAGGTCTTGCATGGCTTGCATGCCGTTGCGCGCCAAATTGAGCAAGACCTGCTCGACCATGGTGCGGTCGCACCACACGGCGGGCAAGTCGCTGGGGCAGTCGACGTGCAAGCGCACACCGGTTTTGCGCGCTTGCAGCGTGACCAAGGGCAAGATGCTGTCCACCAAGCTGTGGGCGGCCACCGCCTCGCGCGCATGGTCGCGGCGGCGCACAAAGTTGTGCACGCTTTTGATGACCAAACCCGCGCGGCGCGCTTGGTCGGCGATGTGCTCCAAAGCCTGGCCGAGTTGCTGGCCCATGGTGGCGGTCATGGACACATCGGCTTGCAACAGGTTTTGGCTGCCGCTGGCATAGCTGGCGATGGCCGCCAAGGGTTGGTTCAGCTCGTGGCTCAGCAGCGAAGCCATTTCGCCCACGGTGGCCAAACGGGCGGTGGCTTGCAAACGGTCCAGGGTGGCGCGGCTCAACTCTTCACTGGCGCGTTGGGCGCTGATGTCGAGCACCGCACTCATCCAACCGGTTTGCGTGCCGCTGGCATTGATCAGTGGGGCTTCAAAAATCAGCACCGGAAAACGCTCGCCGTTTTTGCGCTGAAAGTCCGACTCCGTGCCCTCGCGCGGCGGGGTATTGCCCGCCAAACGCCAAGCCTGGCGCTTGCCGTATTCATCCACCTTCTCGGGCGGCCAATAGGGGGCGGGTATGCCTTGGCCGAGCAACTCCTCGGCCTCAAAGCCGACCATCTCGCAAAACGCTGGGTTGACATAGGTGATGCGCCCTTGCAGGTCGCGCGCGCGCAAGCCGGTGACCAGCGAGTCCTCCATGGCTTTGCGAAACGCCAAGGCGTCGGCCAGGTCGCGCTCGGCGCGTTGGCGCCGGCGCATGTCGCGCGCCAGCAAGGCCAACACGGTGACCAAGGCCAGCGACAGACCCAGCACCAAGGCGGTGAGCAAGTTGGGAAACCAATTGGGCGAGGCGCGCCAACTGTCCAAGCGCAGCACCAAGGCGTAGCCGGGCAAGTCGATCATTTGTTGGGCGCTGAAGATGTGCGGGCCTCGGTGTATGCCCCCGCGCAAGGCCAAACGGGTGCCATCGGGCTCGGTGAACGACACCTCTTGGGCGCGGGTATGTTCGCGCCGCACCATGGCTTCGAGCATTTCCACCAAGGCATAGCTGGCGACCAAAAAGCCGGCCAACTGCCCGCCTTGGTAGACCGGCAAGCACAGCTCCATCACCTCCAAACCTTGGCCATCGAGCACCGACACAAAGGTGCTGGGCGCATAAGCCGCCGCGCTGGTGCGCCGCGCCAAAGCGCAGGCTTGGGCGATGTCGGCCAGCGCGTTGTCGCGCCCCAAACGGGCAAACACCGGCGTGCGGTAAACGCTGTCAATGCCCACCCGCAGCTGCAAGGCCGGATCGCGCCATTCCAGACGCACCCATTCGCGGTGGTAACGCAGCACCTCTTCGGCCGAGGCCACCCAAGCGGCCGCGCTGGGGTCCTCGGGTTGCAGGGCTTGCAGGGTTTGCACATTGCGCTGCATGGCGGCACGCACATCGCCCACGGCGTCCACCGTGTCGCGCTCGAGTTGGTCTTGCATTTGGGCTTTTTCGTAGCGCAGCGCCAACCAAGCCAGGGCCGACAGCAGCACCACCACCAGCAGCAGCAAGGTGCCCCACAGCACCCAGCGCCGCGCCTCCACGGCAGCAAGCCAGCGCCAGCGGATCACAACAAACGGTGGCCCAAGGCCGGAAGTTGGCTGCGCCAGCGCAGCAGCGCGGGCATGTCGAGTTCGGCCAGCACCACACCAGCGTCGCTGGCTTGCTGGGCCACCACCTCGCCCCAGGGGTTGACGCACAGGCTGTGGCCCCAGGTGCGGCGGCCATTGGCATGCACGCCGCCTTGGGCACTGGCCACCACCCAACACAGGTTTTCCAC
>JBEDFU010000234.1:0-36454 GCA_041174965.1 Pseudomonadota bacterium
AGACAAACCGTGCCCACGAAAATTGCGGGTACACTCTTTTTTCAATTGTTAAATTCATCATCTGGAGCCTCCACCATGAGCAAAAAGCCCGTTCGCGTCGCCGTCACTGGGGCCGCTGGCCAAATCGGTTACGCCTTGTTGTTTCGCATTGCCTCGGGGCAAATGTTGGGTGCGGACCAACCGGTCATCTTGCAGCTGCTGGAAATCCCAGACGAAAAGGCCCAAAAAGCGCTCAAGGGCGTGATGATGGAGCTTGATGACTGTGCCTTCCCCTTGTTGGCCGGCATGGAGGCCCATGGCGACGCCAAGACCGCTTTCAAAGACACCGACTACGCTTTGTTGGTGGGCGCCCGTCCGCGTGGCCCTGGCATGGAGCGGGCCGACTTGTTGGCGGCCAATGCGCAGATCTTCACCGCCCAAGGCAAGGCCTTGGACGCAGCGGCGTCGCGCAACGTCAAGGTGCTGGTGGTGGGCAATCCAGCCAATACCAATGCCTATATCGCGATGAAGAGCGCGCCGAGCTTGCCGTCGAAAAACTTCACCGCCATGCTGCGTTTGGACCACAACCGCGCTTTGAGCCAAATCGCCATCAAAACCGGTAAGACCGTGGCAGAAATTGAAAAGTTGGCCGTTTGGGGCAACCACTCGCCCACCATGTATGCCGATTACCGTTTCGCCACCATTGGTGGTCAATCGGTCAAAGACATGATCAACGACCAAGAATGGAATGCGAATGTGTTTCTGCCCACCGTGGGCAAGCGCGGTGCGGCCATCATTGAAGCGCGCGGTTTGTCTTCGGCCGCCTCGGCCGCGAACGCCGCCATCGACCACATGCGCGATTGGGCTTTGGGCACCAACGGCAAATGGGTCACCATGGGTGTGGCTTCGCATGGCTGGTATGGCATACCCAAGGAAGTCATGTTTGGTTTCCCCGTCACCTGCGAAGGCGGCGAATACAAAGTGGTGGAAGGCCTGCCGATTGATGCCTTCAGCCAAAGCTGCATCGACAAAACCCTCAAAGAGCTCACCGACGAGCAAGCGGGCGTGGCCCATCTGATTTGATGAAACACCCTCGGGAGGTTTTGCTCGGCGCCCAAGCGGCGCTCACCCGCTTGCCCGTGTGTGACCACTACAGCGGTGTGCTGGTTCGCATGCAAAAGAGCCTGCAATTGCAGGCTGAAATGATGCAGGAGTTTGGGGTCTGCGTGTTTGACGCCACCCTCGACTGCGAAGACGGCGCCCCAGTCGGTGGTGAGGCCGAGCAGGCCGCATTGGTCAGTGAACTGGCCTTGGGGGCCATCCCTGGCGCACGGGTGGCGGTGCGGGTGCACCCAGTGGATCACCCGGCATTTGAGCCCGATGTGGCCACCATCGTGGGGCGTGCGGGCCATCGTCTTTGTCACCTCATGGTGCCCAAAGTGGAGTCGCTGCAAGATGTGATGAAGGCAGTGCGTGCCATTGATGAAGCCGGCGCCACCAACTTGCCCGTGCATGTGCTGATTGAGTCGCCAGCAGCGGTACACCGGGCCTTTGACATTGCAGCGCATCCACGCGTGGCGTCCATGAGTTTTGGCCTGATGGATTTTGTTTCGGCCCATGGCGGGGCCATTCCTTCAGCGGGCATGGGCTCGCAAGGCCAATTCACCCACCCCTTGGTGTTGCGGGCCAAATTGGAAATCGCCAGTGCGTGTCATGCCCATGGCAAAGTGCCATCGCACGGCGTGGTCACCGAATTCAGCGACATGTCAGCGATTGAAAATGCGGCGCGCCGCGCCAGCCATGAGCTCGGATTCACGCGGATGTGGAGCATCCATCCGGCACAAATCAGGCCCATCTTGGCGGCCATGGCACCCGATGCGGCAGAAGTGTCCAAGGCGTGCGAGATCATTTTGGCGGGCGTGCAACAAGATTGGGCCCCCATCAGCCACCAAGGCCAGTTGCACGACCGTGCCAGTTACCGTTTTTTTTGGCAGGTGCTGGAACGCGCCCATGCCACCGGGCAGTTGATGCCCCAAGCGTTGGCTCATTTCTTTCACCCTTGAACAGGCGGTACCCATGGGCAAGTTGAGCAAGATGGCGATGGCGGTTTGGTTGAGCGCTGGTCTGGGTTGCGGCTGGGCCCAAACGCCCCATGACTCCGCCAAAAAAGCCAAAGCCACACCGGCCAAGCCGCGCGCAACACCAAATGCCGTCGCAACAGCCAGCCCCAAGTTGACCCAAGAGCAAGTCCCTTTGGCTGCTTTGGGTGATGATTTGCTGGCAGTGTCAGCGCAGGTGCACACTGGGGACATGGTGTGCGAAGCCAACACGGTGAAGGTTTCCCCCATGTCCAATGCCCAGGGCTACTTTGAATTGCGCATGGGCAAGCATCACTACCGCATGGCCCCTGTGGCGTCTTTGACGGGTGCGGTTCGTTTGGAAGACGCCGCGCATGGCGCGGTGTGGATCCAATTGGCCAATAAATCCATGTTGATGAACCAAAAAGTGGGACGCCGCATGGCCGACGATTGCCAAAGCCCCACCCAAATGGTGGTGGCCGAAGCCATGGCCAAAATGCCGCCCATCAATATCCTGGAACCGTTGAACGATAACCGTGCTTCCCCCGCGGCAGAACTGGCCAACAAATAGTGCCATCAGCCTTGTTTTGAACACCTTCTTTTTTGAATTTTGATTGGAGAACTCAGCATGTTGAAAACCTACCGTGACCATGTGGCCGAACGCGCTGCCTTGGGCATTCCCCCCTTGCCCTTGAGCGCCAAGCAAACCGGCGAACTCATTGAGTTGTTGAAAAACCCACCCCAGGGCGAAGAAGCCATGTTGGTGGACCTCATCACCCACCGCGTGCCCGCCGGTGTGGACGACGCGGCCAAGGTCAAGGCCAGCTATTTGGCGGCCGTCGCCCATGGCACCGAAAAATGCGCCTTGATCAGCCCCGAAAAAGCCACCGAATTGCTGGGCACCATGTTAGGTGGTTACAACCTCACGCCCCTGATTGATTTACTCGACAACAAAACCTGCGCACCGATTGCCGCCGAAGGTTTGAAAAAGACCTTGTTGATGTTCGACCAGTTTCACGACGTCAAAGAAAAAGCCGACAAGGGCAACGCCTTGGCCAAAGCCGTTGTCCAGTCATGGGCCGATGCCGAGTGGTTCACCAGCCGACCCGAAGTGCCGCAAAGCATCACGCTCTCGGTGCTCAAAGTCACGGGCGAGACCAACACCGACGATTTGTCACCCGCGCCCGATGCCTGGAGCCGCCCGGACATTCCTTTGCACGCCTTGGCCATGTTGAAGAACAAGCGCGACGGCATCACCCCCGAAGAAGATGGCAAGCGCGGCCCGATCAAGTTCATCGAAGACCTGCGCGCCCGTGGCCATTTGGTGGCCTATGTGGGCGACGTGGTGGGCACCGGATCGAGCCGCAAATCGGCCACCAACAGCGTGCTGTGGTTCACCGGCGAAGACATCCCATTTGTGCCCAACAAGCGCTTTGGCGGTGTGTGTTTGGGCAGCAAAATTGCCCCGATTTTTTACAACACCATGGAAGATGCGGGCGCTTTGCCCATTGAGTTGGACGTGAGCCAAATGAACATGGGCGATGTGGTCGAGCTGCGCCCCTATGAAGGCAAGGCGTTCAAAGACGGCAAAGAAATCGCCAGCTTCACCGTTAAGAGCGATGTGTTGTTTGACGAAGTGCGTGCCGGTGGCCGCATCCCCTTGATCATTGGTCGCGGCCTGACCGCCAAAGCGCGTGAAGCCTTGGGTTTGCCACCATCGACCCTGTTCCGCTTGCCAGCTGTTCCGAAAGGCCACGGCAAAGGTTTCACACTGGCGCAAAAAATGGTGGGCCGCGCTTGCGGTTTGCCCGAGGGCCAGGGCGTGTTGCCCGGCACCTATTGCGAACCGCGCATGACCTCGGTGGGCTCGCAAGACACCACCGGCCCCATGACCCGCGATGAGTTGAAAGACTTGGCGTGTTTGGGCTTCAGCGCCGATTTGGTGATGCAATCGTTCTGCCACACCGCGGCCTACCCGAAACCCGTCGACGTGAAGACGCACCACGAACTGCCTGAGTTCATCAGCAACCGTGGCGGCATCAGCTTGAAGCCCGGCGACGGCATCATCCACTCCTGGCTCAACCGCATGCTCTTGCCCGACACCGTGGGCACGGGTGGCGACAGCCACACCCGCTTCCCTGTGGGCATCAGTTTTCCAGCGGGCTCGGGATTGGTGGCTTTTGCCGCTGCCACCGGCGTGATGCCTTTGGACATGCCCGAGAGCGTGTTGGTGCGCTTCAAAGGCCAGATGCAACCCGGCGTGACTCTGCGCGATTTGGTGCATGCCATCCCGCTGTACGCGATCAAAAAAGGGCTGCTCACCGTCGAGAAAAAAGGTAAGAAAAATATTTTCTCGGGCCGCATTTTGGAAATCGAAGGCCTGCCCAATTTGAAGGTGGAGCAAGCCTTTGAGTTGTCCGACGCCTCTGCCGAGCGCAGTGCCGCTGGTTGCACGGTGCACCTGAACAAAGAGCCGGTCATCGAGTACATCAACAGCAACATCGTGTTGCTCAAGAACATGATCGCCCAAGGCTATGCAGACGCCCGCACCATTGGCCGCCGCATCCAAGCCATGGAAGCTTGGTTGGCCAATCCGCAACTGTTGCAAGCCGACAAAGACGCCGAGTACACCGAGGTGATCGAGATCGATTTGAGCGAAATCAAAGAGCCCATCGTGTGCTGCCCCAACGACCCCGATGACGCCAAGACCTTGAGCGATGTGTCCGGCGCCCAGATCGACGAGGTGTTCATTGGTTCGTGCATGACCAACATTGGTCACTTCCGCGCCGCTTCCAAATTGCTGGAAGGCAAGCGTGATATCCCCGTGAAATTGTGGATGGCGCCGCCGACCAAAATGGACGCGCAACAACTCACCGAAGAAGGCCACTATGGCGTGTTCGGCAATGCTGGCGCACGCATGGAAATGCCGGGTTGCAGCCTGTGCATGGGCAACCAAGCGCAGGTGAAAGAGGGCGCGACGGTGATGTCCACCAGCACCCGCAACTTCCCCAACCGCTTGGGCAAAAACACCTTCGTGTATTTGGGCTCGGCCGAGTTGTCAGCGATTTGCTCCAAGCTCGGGCGCATCCCGACCCAAGCCGAATACTTGGCCGACATGGGCGTGATCAACGCCGATGGCAGCAAGATTTACAAGTATCTGAACTTCAATCAGATTGACAGCTATCAGGAAGTGGCTGACGGCGTCAAGGCCTGACCTTCTGGCGCGCATTAATCGCAAGGCCTAAACCTGCAAGCCGATCAGGCTTGCAGGTTTTTTTCATTCAGGCTCGATTTTGGCGTCACGCACCACTTTGCCCCAGCGCGGTGACTCGGCGCGAATGAGGGCGGCAAAGACCTCTGGAGTGCCGCCCCCGACCTCATTGCCTTGGCTGAGAATTTTTTCGCGCACCTCGGCGTTTTGCAGGGCCTGGTTGCAAACGGCGTTAAGGATTTTGATCAGTTCTGGGCTCATGCCTTTGGGGCCCACCAAACCTTGCCAGTTTTGCACTTCAACAGCGGGGAAACCCAATTCCGCCATGGTGGAGATTTGGGGCAGCAAAGGGGAACGCACCCGGCTGGTGATGGCCAAGGCGCGCAGGCGCCCGCTTTTGATCGCAGGCATGGCCGAATACATTTGCTCAAACATCATGTCCACTTGTCCGCCCATCAAATCGCTGGCCCCAGCGGCGCCACTTTTGTAGGGAACGTGTATCAAGTCAATGCCTGCGGTGTGCTCGAACAAAGCCCCACTCAAGTGATGAGACCCGCCAAGGCCGCCCGAGGCAAAGCTGTATTTGCCAGGCGTGGCTTTGGCCGCTGCCACCACCTCGGCCACGGTTTTGAAGGGTGATTCGTTGCGCACCATCAAGATCAAAGGGCCTTTTTCAATCAAGGCGATGGGCACGATGTCGTTGATGGGGTCGAAGTTCAGTTTTTTGAACAGCGCATGGTTCACGGCCAAGGGTGCGAAATTGCCCATGCCCACGGTGTAACCGTCGGGCCGCGCGCGCGCGATGATTTCGGTGCCAATATTGCCGCCAGCCCCGGCCTTGTTGTCAATGAGGATGGGTTGTCCCAACAAGTTGCTCATCACTTTAGCGACTTGGCGCGAGCGGCTGTCGGCATTGCCGCCAGCTGCATACGGGCATACCCAGGTGATGGGTTTGGACGGGTATTTGTCTTGGGCCAGCGTGGCCAAGGGCAGCAGAGCGGTTGCGCCCGCAGCTTGCACCAGGGATCTGCGTTTCATGGGCTTTTTCCTCAGGAATGTGGACAGGTCAAGTCATCATAAGGCCTGTACTTGTGGCTGGAGATGGACTGCAATGGGGGTTTGGGTGTGTGAGCACTTGATGGCTGACAATCGGAAGGCATGTCACACACTTTGTTGATTGCTGGTGCCGGAATTGCCGGTTTGGCCACAGCCTTGGCTTTGTCACGCGCGGGTGCCCGTGTGGATGTGGTGGAGCGTGCGCCCGAATTGTCCACCGAGGGTGCTGGGGTTCAATTGGGGCCCAACGTCACGCGCATTTTGCATGCCTGGGGCTTGCAAAATGGGTTGAATGCCGTGGCGGTTTTTCCTGAACATTTGTCGGCGCTGGATGCCCGTGACGGGCGAGTGGTGGGGCAGGTTGCGTTTTCCCATGCGCTGTCGCGCTATGGCGCGGCGCATGTTTGCATTCATCGCGCAGATTTACAGGCCCTTTTGTGGCGCGCAGCGCAGCAAGAGTTGGGCGTGCATTGTCATTGGGGCCAAGCTTTGCAAACGGTGAGCCAAACAGCCGATGATGTGTCGGTGCGCGGTGAGACAGGCCAGCGTTGGAGCGCCGATGGTTTGGTGGTGGCCGATGGCATTGGCAGCCTGATGCGCCGCCAAGTCTTGGGCGATGGCGCGGCCTCGCCAACTGGCCATGTCGCCTTGCGTGCTTTGCTCCCCATGGCCGATGTGCCACATGCCTTGCGCAGCAATGGTGTTCGGGTTTGGATGGGCCAGGATTTCCATGTGGTTCATTACCCGGTGCGGGGTGGGCAATGGCTCAACCTGGTGTTGGTGATCAACCGAGCTGACATGGCCTTGCGCGAAGGCTGGAGTTTCACGGGAGAGGCTGTCTGGGCGCAGCGGGCCGTGGCTGGCAGTTGTGACCTGCTGCGCGATGTGGTGGGGGCGGTTGCTGAATGGCGCTATTGGGTACTGGCCGAGCGCGCGCCGATGGCTTCAGCCCGTGAGATGGCCGTCGGGCGGGTGGCATTGGTCGGCGATGCCGCCCACCCCATGCGGCCTTATTTGGCCCAGGGTGCTGGCATGTCGATCGAGGATGCGGCCGCACTCCAAACGGCATGGCTCAGGCATGCCGACGCCGGCGTGGCAGCGGTTTGGCACGCCATGGCCCAAAGCCGTTGGCAGCGGGTGGCCCGGGTGCAGCAGCAGTCGCGCCGCAATGGCCGCATCTTTCACAGCACGGGCCTGGTGCGCTGGGGACGGAACTGGGCTTTGCAGACCTGGGGCCCGCATTTGATGGACCCTGCGTGGTTATATGGCGGTGGGCCCATGCCCTGTGCGTGAAACCCTCTGGTCCGGGAGGGCAGGAGGGGGGGACCTTGAAGTGCTTGGCGGTTAAGCGGATTGTTGGCCCAACAACAGCCATTCCATCAAAGCTTTTTGAACATGCAAGCGGTTTTCCGCTTCGTCCCAAACCACCGATTGAATGCCATCGATCACATCGGCACTCACTTCTTCGCCGCGGTGGGCCGGTAAGCAGTGCATGAACAAAGCATCGGGCCGGGCCGCAGACATCATCTCGGCGTCCACACACCAGCGCGCAAAGGCTTTTTTCCGCACCTCGTTTTCGGCCTCAAACCCCATGCTGGTCCACACATCGGTGGTGACCAAATCAGCCTGGTGGCAGGCGTCCAGTGGGTTTTGAAACACCTGGTAGCTTTCAGGCCGGCGCAGGCCCGCCACAGATTGGTCAATCTCATAGCCACTGGGGGTGCTGACATGAACTTTGAAGCCGAGCAAATCCGCGGCTTGCAGCCAGGTGTTGGCCATGTTGTTGCCGTCCCCCACCCAAGCGACGATCTTGCCGCGAATGCTGCCACGGTGCTCGATGTAAGTGAAGATGTCGGCCAAAATTTGGCATGGGTGAAACTCATTGGTCAGGCCATTGATCACCGGCACGCGTGAATTGGCGGCGAAGCGCTCCAACTTGCTTTGCTCGTAGGTGCGAATCATCACCAGGTCCACCATGCGGCTGATCACTTTGGCGCTGTCTTCGATGGGTTCGGCACGACCCAGTTGGCTGTCGCCAGTGGTCAAGTGAACCACCGAACCACCCAGCTGGTACATGCCGGCTTCAAAGCTGACCCGGGTGCGGGTCGAGGCCTTTTCGAAAATCATGGCCAAGGTGCGGTCCACCAAGGAGTGGTGTTTTTCGTAGGCCTTGAACTTCTTTTTGATCAATGCCGCGCGTTCAAACAGATACGCGCACTCCGGGGCGCTCAGATCATTGAATTGCAGAAAGTGGCGCATGGCTGCCTCAGGCCGCTGGGGCGGTTTCAGCCAGCCATTGGCGCACCAAGGGCGCCAACAAAGCCACCACCTCGTCGGCTTCAGCTTCGGTGATGATGAGTGGCGGCACCAAACGGATCACTTTGTCGGCGGTCACACTGATGAGCAAACCCGCGTCCAAGGCGCGTTGCATCAAGCCGCCGCAGGATGCGGTGAGTTCGATGCCGATCATCAAGCCCTGTCCGCGTATGTCTTTCACACCAGCGAGGGAACCCAGCTCACGCGACAAGGCGGCACGCAGATGCGCACCGACTTTGGCCACGTGCGCCAACAGTTGGTCTTCTTCGATGATGCGGATCGTTTCCACCCCGGCGCGCATTGCCAAGGGGTTGCCACCAAAAGTGGTGCCGTGGTTGCCGGGTTGGAAAATGTGGGCTGCCTTGGGGCCGGCCACCACCGCACCAATGGGCACGCCCGAAGCCAATCCTTTGGCCAGGGGCATCACATCGGGCACGATGCCCGCCCATTGATGGGCAAACCATTTCCCGGTGCGACCCATGCCGCATTGAACCTCGTCGATCATCAGCAACCAGCCGCGCTCATCACACAGTTTTCTCACGGCTTGCAGGTATTCGACCCGAGCCGGGTTGACACCGCCTTCGCCTTGGATGGTTTCCAAAAACACAGCGACCACATCTTGGCGACCCGCGGTGGCCTTTTGCAAGGCGTCGATGTCGTTCAAGGGCACCCGAATGAAGCCATCGACCATGGGGCCAAAACCCTGCTGGATTTTTTCGTTGCCGGTGGCACTGAGGGTGGCAATCGAGCGGCCATGAAAAGCCTTGTCATAGACCACGATTTGGGGCAGGTCTATTCCTTTGTCATGGCCAAATTTGCGCGCCAATTTGATGGCCGCTTCGTTGGCCTCCAAGCCCGAATTGCAGAAAAAAACATTCTGCATGCCCGACAACTCCACCAGCTTGCGGGCCAGGTTCTCTTGATCAGGGATGTGGTAATAGTTGCAAGAGTGCATCATCTTGGCCACTTGGTCCTGCAAGGCAGGCACCAATTTGGCATGGCCATGCCCCAGGGTATTGACGGCGATACCCGCCAAAGCGTCCAAATAGCATTTGCCAGCGGTATCCCACACGCGGACACCGCGACCATGAGAAACGGCCATGGGCAAGCGACCGTAGGTGTTCATGGTGTGCGGAGAGCTGGGCGCAACGGGCGTGGTCATGTCGTGTCCTTGGACAATAGGGCAAAGCGTTTCAAAGGCTTGAACCGCGGGGAGCAGATTCTAGGGCCAGCGAATGACGACTTCGTGGTGCTTGTGACACCCGTCAGTGCGGGGGCCTGCAAGCGCTACATTGTCAGGCTCCAACAAGGCGCATCGATAGAATCGACGCGCGTTAAAAGTTTTCAGCGCCCCACACACCAGCCCCCCCACAATGTCATCTCCCTCTGCGCATGAAGTTTGGATTTTGGGCGTGACCGTCGGCGGTCAAACTTTCCGACCCAGCGACTGGGCCGAGCGGTTGGCGGGGGTCATGTCGTCATTTCGACCTGGAGGCGTTGTCCCTGGCGACCACCTGAGTTATTCCCCTTGGTGCGTTCCCACCACCAACGAAGTGGGTCAAAAATGTGTCATTGTTCATGTGGATTTGCGCGATGCCGAGGTCATGGCCTGGGACTTTGTGCTGAACTTTGCCCGGGACAACCAGTTGCAGGTGGTCAAAGGGGCTTTGGCGCTCTGACAACAAAAAAGCCGTCTTGCGACGGCTTTTTGCTTTGCTGACAGCGCACCCGTTACAAACGGCGGCCTGACGAATCAGGCCGGGCTGATGGGCCTGGTGTTCAGGCCGCGGTGGCCAAGGTCTTGACCTTGGCGCTCAGGCGGCTCTTGTCACGAGCAGCCTTGTTTTTGTGAAAAATGCCTTTGTCAGACACAGAGTCCACGACGGTTTGCATTTTGGCAAACAGCTCGGTGGCCTTGGTCTTGTCGCCAGCCAAAATCGCTTTTTCAACGTTTTTGACGGCAGTGCGGTACTTAGAGCGCAGTGAGGTGTTGGCGGCGTTCAGATGGACGTCTTGACGCGCGCGTTTACGGCCCGACGCCAGGCGCGGGTTCTTTTTCTTGGGCTTTCCAGATGCCATGATGGTGTTCCTATGTGTCTGTGGATGTTGTCAGCAAAGCCCGCGATTGTATCAAAGCGCCAGACATGGGCTCTGTCCGCCGAATGTCGGCAGAAAGGGGGCGTCTCTGCCCAGGTGCGAGGGCTACACTTGTGGCGTGTCTTTGTTCAAATCTGCTTCCACCGTCTCCTTGTGGACCTTGGTCTCGCGTGTCACTGGTTTGGCGCGCGAGTTGCTGATTGCGGCCACTTTTGGCGCCAGCGCCATGACAGACGCCTTCAATGTGGCCTTTCGCATTCCCAATTTGTTCCGGCGCTTGTTTGCCGAGGGGGCGTTTGCCCAGGCGTTTGTGCCGGTGCTGGCCAGCACCCGCAGCCAGGAGGGCGATGAGCGGGCTGTTGAGTTGCTGGGCCATGTCGCCACAGCGCTTTTTGGGGTGTTGGCACTGACTTGTGTGGTCGGCGTCGCGGGGGCGCCTGTGCTGGTCTGGGCCATGGCGTCTGGTTTAGGTCGCGACCCCGCAGCCAATGAAGCAGCGGTGTTCATGACCCGTTGGATGTTTCCTTACATCGGTTTCATGTCTTTGGTGGCCTTGGCCGCGGGGGTGCTCAACACCTGGAAGCGCTTTGCAGTGCCAGCGGCCACCCCAGTGTTGCTCAATGTCAGCATGGTGGCGTGTGCTTGGTGGGGCGGTCCATGGTTCGATTCGCAGGGATGGCCAGCCATTTATGCCTTGGCTGCTGGCGTCATGCTGGGGGGCTTGATGCAGCTGGGCGTGCAGTTGTGGGCCTTGCACCGATTGGGCTTGCGGCCACGCTTGGCCGGACCGGGCAGGGGATGGCTGGCGGCTTGGCGAGACCCGGGTGTGGGGCGTATTTTGGGCCTGATGGCACCGGCCTTGCTGGGGGTCAGCGTGGCCCAAATTTCGCTCATCATCAACACCCAAATTGCCTCGCATCTGACACCGGGCAGTGTCACCTGGCTGGGTTATGCCGACCGCTTGATGGAGTTCCCCACCGCCTTGTTGGGGGTGGCCTTGGGGGTGGTTTTATTGCCCGCATTGACCCAGGCCAGAAGCAGTGGCGATCAGCAGCGTTACAGCGGTCTGATCGATGACGGTTTGCGTTGGGTGGTGGTGTTGGCCCTGCCTTGTGCGGTGGCCATGCTGATTTTTTCCAAGCCCTTGGTGAGTGTGTTGTTTCACTATGGTGCGTTCACCAACCATGATTTGATGCAAACCAGCCTGGCTTTGGTGGGTTATGGGGTTGGCTTGATGGGTTTGGTGGCCATCAAGGTGCTGGCGCCGGGTTTTTATGCCAGCCAAGACACCCGCACCCCCATGCGAATCGCCTTGGGGGTCTTGGCGCTGACCCAATTGCTCAACCTGGTGTTGGTGCCCTGGTTGGGACATGCCGGTTTGGCCCTGGCCATTGGTTTGGGCGCCTTGGTCAATGCCAGTGCTTTGTGTGTGGGCCTGATTCGCCAAGGGCGTTATCAACCCCGCCCAGGCTGGGCACGCTACTCGGTCCAAGTGGTGCTGGCGTGTGCCGTGTTGGCGCTGCCGCTGCTGTGGTTTGCCCAAGTGATCGATTGGGCCGCTTGGCGCGTGACGCCCTGGGCCCGCATCGCTGCCTTGGCCGTTGCCTTGTTGATCGCTGCCATCACCTATGCATTGGCTTTGTGGGCTTTGCGGGTGCCCGTGCATAACTTGTGGCGGCGCTGAGGTGAGCATGGCGGCTTGGAACCCTTTGGGCACATCGACACCGATCGATTATTTCCGCTCCTTGGTGGCCTCGGATGCGCAGTTTCCGTTGTTGGAGGCCGCAGCCAGTCTGGCCCAAGTGCAGCACCCGCAGGCCGATGTGCAGGCGGTCCTGGCCCAGGTGGACGATTGGTTGTTGCGACTGCGACGCAGGTTGTCCAAGGACATGGATCCGATCGCCAAGTTGCGCTTGGTCAACCGCTTCTTCTTTGAAGAACTGGGTTTTGCTGGGAATGTCAACGACTATTACTCGCCTGACAACAGCTTCTTGCATTGCGTGATCGAATCGCGCCGGGGCATTCCCATCAGCTTGGCGGTGTTGTGGTTGGAGTTGGCGCAAGGTTTGGGTTTAAACGCCCAGGGCGTTGGCTTTCCAGGCCATTTTTTGGTCAAGGTGAAGCTGCCCGAGCCCCATGTGGGCTTGATCGTGCTGGACCCGTTCACGGGGCAGTCCCTGGGCCGAGAGGAATTGCTCGAGCGCATGGGCCAGTGGCTGGGTGACAGCGCCCCTGGCTTGGGAACGCGCAAAACCGATGTGTTGTTGTCTCAGCATTTGCAGGCATGCACGCCACGGCGCATGGTGGTGCGCATGCTGCTCAATTTGCAGGAGATTTACCGCTCACCATCCGACAGCCAAGTGCTGAGCGCTGTGCAGCAGCGCATCCTCATCGCAGATCCGGCAGGTTGAGGCCAAGCTGAACCTTTTTTGGGTTTTTGGAGGCTCAGCGCAACACCACCGCTGGGCCAGTGCCGCGGGTTTCAATGCTGCCCACCACGTGCACCTGTTCACCCATGCCGCGCAGGGTGGCTGCGCAGTCGGCGGCAGCGCTGGCGGGTACCACCACCACCATGCCCAATCCGTTATTGAAGGTGCGGTTCATTTCGGTGTCATCAATGCCCGCCTGGGTTTGCAACCAAGCGAACAGTTCTGAGCGGGGCCAACTGCCCAATTGAAGTTGGGCGCACAGCCCTTCGGGCAAAACCCGGGGGATGTTTTCCAGCAAACCACCACCCGTGATGTGGGCCAAAGCGTGGATGGGGTGTTGGGCCAAAGCCGCGAGCACGGACTTGACATAAATCCGGGTCGGGGCCATCAGGGCTTGGCGAAAGGGCAGGCCATCGAGTTGCTGGGGCAAAGCGCCGGCGCTGCGTTCGATGACTTTGCGCACCAATGAAAACCCATTCGAATGCACGCCAGATGAAGCCAAACCCAGCACCACATCGCCTTGCGACACCAAGGCACCGGTGAGGATTTTTGATTTTTCCACCACCCCCACGGCAAACCCGGCCAAGTCGTATTCGCCGGGTGGGTACATGCCCGGCATTTCTGCGGTTTCGCCGCCCATCAAAGCGCAGCCGGCCTGTTCGCATCCAGTGGCAATGCCTTGAACCACGGTGGCAGCGGTGTCCACGTCCAGTTTGCCGCAGGCAAAATAATCCAAAAAGAAAAGCGGCTCGGCCCCTTGAACCAGCACGTCGTTGACGCTCATGGCCACCAAGTCGATGCCCACGCTGTCATGCATGCCCCACTCAAAGGCCAATTTGAGCTTGGTGCCCACACCATCGGTCCCGCTGACCAGGACGGGTTCTTGGTAGCGCTTGGGGACCTCAAACAAGGCGCCAAAGCCGCCCAAACCCGATAAAACACCTTCACGCAGGGTTTTGGCGGCCATGGGCTTGATGCGTTCAACCAAAGCGTCACCGGCATCGATGTCCACGCCAGCGTCTTTGTAGGAAAGGGGTTTATTCATGAAGCGAAAGGAAATAAAGGCGTCTCAAGGTGCGCCGATAGAATCAAATGATTTTAAGCCCGCCCTGAAACAGACTGACCCATGACCCCGAACCAACAACAATTTGTTGCATGGAGCGCCATTGTTGCGGTGGCGGGCTTGGTGTTGTGGGTCTTGTCACCCGTGCTGATGCCGTTTGTGGTCGCGGCGGTGCTGGCCTATGTGCTGTCACCCTTGGTCAAAGGCTTGTTGCGCCTCAGTGCCGGGGCCATGCCTGTGTTGCTGGCGGTGGGTGTGGTTGAGTTGTTGTTTTTGGTCGTGGCATTGGCCATCCTGTTGCTGGTGGTGCCCATCTTGGCCAAAGAGTTGCCCTTGATGCGAGAGCAATTGCCCGGCTTGCTGCTCAAGGCCCAAGCGGTGTTGGCGCCTTGGCTCAAAGAATTGGGCATCGAAATGGCCTTGGACCCGGCATCTTTGAAGGCCTTCATCATCAAATATTTCAATACCTCGGTGGAAGACTCACTCGATGGCTGGCTGACATCTTTGCGCATCGGCGGCAGCGTCGCTTTGGCGGTGGTGGGCAACGTGGTCCTCATACCCGTGGCATTGTTTTACTTATTGGCCGATTGGGACCGCTTTGTGGCCCATGTGGTGGGTTTGATACCGCAACGCATGCGACCTGGGTTTGACGGATTTGTGGCCGAGGTGGACGAGGTGCTTGGCCAATACCTGCGGGGCCAACTGACGGTGATGGTCATCTTGGCGGTTTTTTACAGCGCAGGTTTGGCCTTGTTTGGTTTGGATTTGGCTTTGCCCATTGGGGTATTCAGTGGTTTGGCCGTGGTCATCCCTTATTTGGGTTTTGGTGTTGGATTGGTGCTGGCCTTGGTGGCGGGCTTGCTGCAGTTCGCGGCCTGGAAGGCCGCCGTGATGGTGGCCGTTGTGTTTGGCCTGGGCCAATTGTTGGAGGGCTTTGTGCTGACGCCCCGCCTGGTGGGCGAACGGATTGGCTTGCACCCTTTGGCGGTGATTTTTGCTTTGCTGGCTTTTGGGCAGGTGTTTGGTTTTGTGGGGGTGTTGGTGGCTTTGCCCGTCAGTGCCATCTTATTGGTTTGTTTGCGCCGTGCACGCCAGCGTTATTTGGCCAGCCAGTTGTTCACCGGTTGACATCAGGGCATGAAGCAAATCGCGCTTGACATTGGATTGGCCCCAGGGCCGAGCCTGGCCAATTTTTTGGCCGGTCAAAACCAGTTGGTTTTGGAGCATTTGTCGCTGTGGGTGTCCAACCAAGTGCGCTCACCTGTGCCCACCTATATTTGGGGTGAGATGGGTTGCGGCAAAAGCCATTTGTTGCAGGCCGTTCGCTCTGCATTGGGCGAGCAGGGCGGCTTGGGATCTGTCGGCTGGATGGACCCCCAGTTGGTGGAGCCGGGTGTCTTCAGCGAAGATTGGCAAGTGGTCTTGCTCGACGATGTGCACTTGTACAACGCAGTCCAACAACATGCGGCCTTCAATTGGTTTGTCAACGCAACCTCGGCCCCCGATGGGCAGCAACGCTGGGTTTTGGCCAGTGGCGCCATGCCCCCCAGCGATTTGCCGGTACGCGAAGACTTGCGCACCCGCTTGGCCTGGGGCCATGTGTTCCAGCTTCAATTGCTGAGCGAGATTGAACGCCGTTCTGTGTTGCGCCAGCACGCAGATGCCCGGGGTTTGTTCTTGAGCGATGAGGTGATGGACTATTTGCTGCATCGCTTCAGCCGCGATTTGGCCAGTTTGATGCACTGGCTTGACCAACTGGACCGTTATGCCCTGCAAACCAAGCGCGCCATCACCGTGCCATTGGTGCGCGACATGATGGACCAACTTTGATGAAAGATGGTTTTGGAATCGATTTGCTTGTTTGATTTGGACCACACCCTTTTGCCATTGGATTCTGACCACGCTTGGGGCCAGTACACCACCCACATGGGTTGGACCGATGCCGACGACTTTGCACAGCGCAATGACGCGTTCTATCGCCAATACCAGCAAGGCGAACTCGACATCCATGCCTATGTGCAATTTGCCACCCAGGCTGCGCGTGAACGAGGCTTGCAAGCCAGCACGATTGCTCACCAAGCGTTCATGCGCGATGTGATCATTCCGGCCATTCGGCCTGAGGCCACGGCATTGGTTCAGCGGCATCGGGCACAAGGGGATCGGTTACTGATCGTCACAGCCACCAATGAGTTTGTCACGGCACCCATTGCCGAGGCTTTTGGCATTGACACCTTGATCGCGGTCCAGCTTGAGCGCGATCCAAACGGCGAGCTCACAGGACAAATTGCGGGCACGCCATCGTTTGGGCCGGGCAAAGTCGTTCGTCTGCAACAATGGTTGGAACAGCAAGGTTTGACTTGGGCAGGGATTCGCAGCACCTTTTACAGCGACTCCATCAACGATTTGCCCTTGCTCGAAAAGGTCAACCACCCGGTGGCGACCAACCCCGACGCGCGTTTGCGTGCCGTGGCGCAGCAGCGAGGCTGGCCCATTTTGGAATTGTTCCCAACCCCATGATCAAAAAATTCATCGATAAGCTGCTCGGACGCAGTGACGCCGCCGACAAGCCCACATTGGGCAAGCGATTGGTTGTCGCTGCCACGGTCCATGGCATCGATCCCAAGCAGGTCGACGATCGCGCGGTGCAAGTGGTCCAAACTTTGCAAGAGCGGGGCTATGCCGCATACATCGTGGGCGGCGCAGTGCGCGATTTGCTCATGGGCCTGTCGCCCAAGGATTTTGATGTCGCCACCAATGCGACGCCAGAAGAGGTCAAATCACTGTTTCGGCGTGCCTTCATCATTGGGCGCCGTTTTCGCATCGTGCATGTGGTGTTTGGGCGGGGGCGTGAGCACGAAGTCATCGAAGTCTCAACCTTTCGGGCTTACTTGGACAGCGCTGATGCCCAACAGGTCAAGGGCAATGAGCGCAGCAGCAAATCTGAATTGGCAGGCATGAAACACGCCGTTGACGCCAGCGGTCGGGTGCTGCGTGACAACGTGTGGGGCCCGCAAGACGAAGATGCAGCGCGGCGCGATTTCACCATCAATGCGATGTACTACGACCCCTTGACCGGGGACGTGATCGACTATCACGGTGGCATGAAAGATGCCAAAAAGAAGCTGCTGCGCATGATTGGCGACCCAGCGGCCCGCTACCGCGAAGACCCTGTGCGCATCATTCGTGCGGTGCGCTTCTCGGCCAAGCTGAGCGCTTTGGGTTTCAAGATCGAAACCCATACCGCCGCCCCCCTCAAACGCTTGGTGGGTTTGCTGGCTGAGGTGCCGCAAAGTCGCTTATTTGACGAGATGCTCAAGTTGCTACAAACCGGCCATGCGCTGGCCAGCATTGCGCAACTCAAGGTGGTGGGTTTGCAAAAAGGAATTTACCCCTTGCTCGATGTCGTGGTGGAGCGCGCGGATGACGCCTTTGTGAAAGCAGCGCTGGCCGACACCGATCGACGGGTGGGCGAAGGCAAACCTGTGGCGCCGAGCTTTTTGCTTGCTTGCGTGCTGTGGTCGGACGTGCGCCAGGCCTGGGATCGGTTGCTTGAGCATGCCCCGCCTTTTCCCGCCTTGCAACAAGCCATCGATGAAGTTTTTGAATCGCGCATCGGCGATGTGTCCGGTCGCGGCAAGCTGGCCGCGGACATGCGCGAAATTTGGATGATGCAACCCCGTTTTGAGAAACGCAGCGGCAGCGCACCCTTCAGCTTGATTGAGCAGCCGCGCTTTCGTGCTGGTTTTGATTTCATGCGCTTGCGCGCCGATGTGGGCGAGGTGGACGAGGTCTTGGCCGATTGGTGGCAAACCTTCAGCTTGGCCGACGAGTTGGGCCGCGAAGATTTGCTGGCCCAATTGCGCACCGCCACCACCCGGCCGCAGCGGGTTGCACGCACCCAAAGGGCCACGCCACCTGCTGCCGATGCACCGATCGAAGCCAGTGGCAGCGAAGACCCGGATGCGCCCAAAAAGCGCCGTCGCCGGCGTCGCCGCCGTGGTGACGCTGATGCGCCCCCCAGCGCGGTTGACTGACTGCGGTCGGGTTGATGGTTCGAGACTGGGTCCGGGCATTCATTGGTTTGGGCGCCAATGACGGTGAGCCCTTGATACAGATCGAGCAAGCCTTTAAGTGCTTGGAAGTGCTGCCGGCCACAGTGAATTTGCAGCGTTCAAAGATCTACCGATCGTCCCCATGGCAGGCGCAGGGTCCCGACTTCATCAATGCCATGGTCCAGATCGACACCCAACTCAGCGCTCCCGCTTTGTGGGTGCACATGCAGCGCATTGAGCAAGCGGCTGGCCGAGTTCGGCCCTACCGCAACGCCCCCAGAACACTGGATTTGGATTTGATTTTTTATGGTGATGCGGTGATCCACAGCCCGGCTTTGATCCTGCCCCATCCGCGTTGGCGCGAGCGTGCATTCGTTTTGCGGCCCCTGGCGGATTTGGCACCTGCGCGCATTCATCACAGCGATTGGCAAGTGGTGGCTGGGCAAGCCGTCACCCCGGTGTAGGGTCACGCAAGCATTCATGGCATGCAAGCCGAAAGGGGCTGTGGGTCAGCGGCGTCCTTGAATGACTTGGTTCATTCAGATATTTTTCGCGCTTCTTCGACTTGATATTCAAAATAGCGTTGAAAGCCGTAGGCCAAGCTTGACAGCAAGGCAGTGGTGCCAATCAGCAAACTCAGTACCACAGCACCTATGGTGAGCCAATTGGTTTGGCCTGCGTGAGACATGGGGTCAGCTTGCGGATTGAAGCGCCGGTTCCATGCCTCTTGGCCCATCAGGGCATACACAATGGCGTTGAGGGCGCAGCCGGCAATATTGATGCCCAGTGGCAACACCAACCACCAACTGGCCATGTCATCCACGCCAAACTCTTGGATTCGATCCAAGCCATAAACGCCCAAAGCGGTCGGTATCGGCAGCAGCCAACCGAGGTTGTCGGACCAACCAAATAAATAAAAACGGTGCAAGCCCAAAGGGCCGCCTAAAAATGAAAGCCATGCGGCCGAAGTTTTGTTTTTCATGGACTTTGGTGGGTGGTGGGGGTGGTCAGATCGCCCAAGCCCAAGGCGCGTTGCATCATGACGGTGTCGAGCCAGCGCTCATGCTTCCAACCGCTGGAGCGTATCAGACCGACTTGCTCAAAGCCGAGGCTTTGGTGCAAACGAATCGAGCCCTGGTTGGCTGAGTCGCCGATGACCGCGATCATTTGACGCGCACCGGTGGCTTCACAACGTTGGATGATTTCGGCCATCAGGGCCCGACCCAGCCCTGATCTGGATGCTTGGTGGTCGATGTAAACCGAGTTTTCCACCAAAAAGCGGTAGGCTGGTCGAGGGCGAAAAAGGTTTGCGTAGGCATAACCCATCACCACGCCGTCGACCTCTGCCACCAAATAGGGCAAGTGATTCTCGAGCACCGCCATGCGGCGGCGGGCCATCTCTGGCGCGTCGGGCGCGACCAGTTCAAAACTGCCGCTGCCGTGCTCAACGTGGTGGGCATAGATGGCGGTCAAGCGCGGGATGTCGCTTGCAACGCTGGATCGAATGAGGGTCGTCATGGATATAGGGGATATAATGTTTGGTTTTCAGCGTGTCGCTGGCCGGGTGGCCTAGTCGCGTGTCTCAAACGTTGAAAAATTCCACCACCCGAAGGATAAACCATGGTCGTCATCCGACTCTCCCGCGGCGGCGCGAAAGCCCGTCCATTTTTCAACATCGTTGTGGCTGACAAACGCGTGCGTCGCGATGGCAGCTTCATTGAGCGCATTGGGTTTTACAACCCCATCGCCAAAGGCGGCGAAGAAGCTTTGCGCATTGCCCATGACCGCCTGAACTACTGGGTGGGTGTGGGTGCTCAAACCTCTCCCACGGTCGACCGCTTGGTCAAACAAGCTGGCACCAAAGCCGCTTGATGCGCGGCTCTTGCCGCTGAACCCGCCTGGGGCCTCCTCATGACGCCTTGGCTGGAGCCTGCCGATCTGCCGCCTGATGCGGTGGAGGTGGGCAAAGTGGTGGATGCTTGGGGCATCAAAGGTTGGGTCAAGCTGCATGCCTTCAGCCCCGACCCCCAGGCCTTGTTCTCGGCCAAACGGTGGTTTTTGCTGCCACCTGAGACTGGCCCGAAATTTTTCACATCGGCCTCTTTGGTTCGCGTGCAACAAGCGCGCGAGCATTCCGGCGCTGTGGTGGCATCTTTTCATGATGTGACCGACCGCAATCAGGCTGAAACGCTGAAGTCGGCCCGCGTTTTCATTCCCCGCTCCAGTTTTCCTACGCCCGATCTTGACGAGTTTTATTGGGTGGACTTGGTGGGCTTGCAGGTGGTCAACCGCGAGGGGCTGGCGCTGGGCGAAGTGTGCGATTTATTGGCCACTGGGGCTCAAACGGTGTTGGTGCTCAAACAAATGCAAGATGGTCAAAACGTCGAGCGTATGATCCCCTTTGTGGGTGTCTATATTGACAAAGTCGACTTGGCGCAGCGTCAGATTTTGGTTGATTGGCAAGCCGATTATTGAAGGCGGCACTGCGCATGCGCTTTGACATCATCACCTTATTTCCAGAGATGTTTGAGGCTTTCATGGCCTCGGGTGTGATCCGCCGTGCATTCGACAGCGGCCAAGTCCAATTGCGTTTGTGGAATCCGCGTGACCATGCCAGTGGCAATTACCGGCGGGTCGACGACCGACCTTTTGGCGGCGGGCCGGGCATGGTCATGATGGCGGAGCCTCTGTGGCTTTGTTTGCAAGCCATCCGTGCAGATCGCCAGCAAGACAGAACCCAAGCCCCATTGATATTTTTTGCGCCATCTGGGCCCGCTTTGAACCATGCCGTGGTTTCCAAATGGTCGGCCTCAGCGTCCGGGGCCGTATTGCTGTGCGGGCGTTATGAAGGCGTCGATCAACGCTTTGTCCATGCCCATGTGGATGTGCACATCAGCTTGGGTGACTTTGTTTTGTCGGGTGGGGAAATTCCTGCCATGGCCTTTTTGGATGCTTTGGCGCGGCTGCAACCGGGGGTCTTGCATGACCCAGACAGCCATGCCAATGACAGCTTTAACCCGCACATGGATGGTTTGCTCGACTGCCCGCACTTCACCCGACCTGAAGTCTGGCAAGGTCAATCGGTCCCTGAGGCCCTTTTGTCGGGGCACCATGCCCAAATACAGCGCTGGCGGCGTGAGCAAAGTTTGAGCTTGACGGCACGGCTTCGGCCAGATTTGATTGCCCGGGCCCGTGCCCAACAAAAACTCACCCCCGAGGACGAAAGCAGTGTTGCCGCAAACCCTCAGGACGGCGGTGCATCTGCCAGAGAGGGTGGGTAGCCGAAATGGGCTATACTCATAGGCTTTCCGATCCTCTGGTTGGCCGCCTCCAGCGCACAGGTTTTTTGAACCGCCACGCATGGGGGCCCCCAGTGCAGCGCAACCAAGATCGTCAGAGGTAACTATGAATTTGATCCAAACCTTGGAGCAAGAAGAAATTGCTCGTCTCGGTAAAACCATTCCCGAGTTTTCACCTGGCGACACCGTGATCGTCAGCGTCAACGTGGTCGAGGGCAGCCGCAAGCGGGTCCAGGCTTACGAAGGCGTGGTGATTGCCAAGCGCAACCGTGGCCTCAACAGCGGTTTCACGGTGCGCAAAATCTCCAGCGGCGAAGGCGTGGAGCGCACTTTTCAAACCTACAGCCCCTTGATTGCCAGCA
Organism: Pseudomonadota bacterium; assembly: GCA_041174965.1. Lineage (GTDB taxonomy): Bacteria > Pseudomonadota > Gammaproteobacteria > Burkholderiales > Burkholderiaceae_C > Limnohabitans. Next base: position 21,943 of record JBEDFU010000234.1, read on the forward strand.
TCGAAGTCAAACGCCGGGGCGATGTTCGCCGCGCCAAGCTTTACTATTTGCGCGACCGCAGCGGCAAATCGGCCCGAATCAAAGAAAAACTCGTGCACCGCGCCTCGGCCCCCAAGGCTTAAACCCAGGTTCCCTGCCGCACCAACCGCCCTTTGCCATGCAGTGGGCGGTTTTTTCTTGAGGCCTGTGACTTTGACGACGCCTTTGTCAAAACTGCCTGGGTTCGATGCCCAAAAGGCACCGGTTGTGTCGGTCGATACCCACTTGCCGGCCGTTCCCAGCGAACGTTTGCATGAGATGTCATTGCGGGCCCGTTTCATCACGCCACCTGTTTGGCAACCTGAGTTTGTTCAAGAGCGCGCCTACCTGGATAGACCCATGTCGCCCGCAGCGGTGTTGTTGGGCTTGGTGATGCGTGACGAACCCATGGTGTTGCTCACCAGGCGCGCGAATCACATGTCTACCCACTCTGGGCAGGTGGCTTTTCCAGGTGGCAAAGTCGATCCCGAGGATAAGGATGTTCAGCAAACGGCTTTGCGCGAAGCCCATGAAGAAGTGGGTTTAAAGCCTGCATGGGTTCAGGTGTTGGGCCATTTGCCAACCTACACCACGGGTTCGGCTTTCATCATCACGCCAGTGGTGGCCCTGGTTGACCCTGGCTTTGAACCGGTTCCGAACGCAAGCGAGGTGGCACAGGTTTTTGAGGTGCCCTTGTCGTTTTTAATGAACCCCGCCCACCACAGACGGCATGCCTATGAAGCCCAGGGTGTTCGCCGAGAGTGGTACTCCATGCCTTATAGCCACGGTGAAGAAGAGCACTTCATTTGGGGTGCCACAGCGGGCATGTTGCGTAATTTTTATCGCTTTTTATCGGCCTGATCGGGGCCTTGGCAGGCCCCCGCTATGATGGGCACATGAGCTTTATCGCCCTCATGTTTGCATTGATCTTGGAGCAAGTTCGCCCCTTGTCGGAAAAAGGCTGGGTGCAAACTGGTTTGCGGGCCTGGATCACTTGGGTGTGCCGTGCGTTGGACATGGGGCAAAGCCAACGCGCTTGGCTGGTTTGGTTGATCGCGGTGCTGGCCCCCACACTCATCAGTTGGTTGATCTATGGTTTGCTGCTGTGGTGGGTGGGTTGGCCGGTGGCTGTGCTCTGGAGCATGGTGGTGCTGTATGTCACCCTCGGGTTTCGCCAATTCAGCCATCACTTCACAGACATCCGTGTGGCTTTGGAAGCGGGTGATGAAGTTCTGGCGCGCCAATTGTTTGCAGACTGGCACCAGGTCGATGCCATGGACTTGCCCCGCAGTGAAATGGTGCGCCATGTGATTGAGCATGCATTGATTGCAGCCCACCGACATGTCTTTGGCGTTTTGGCCTGGTTTTCATTGGGCGCTGCTTTTGGCCTGGGTCCTGCAGGTGCTGTTTTGTACCGCATGAGCCAATACGCCATGGCGGTCAAGCCCCAAAAAACCACGAATCCCACCGATGTTTTACAAGGCGTGAGTGAGGCCTTGTACCAAGTCACCCAGCGCGCATGGCGTGCGATCGATTGGGTGCCCGCACGAATGACGGCTTTGTTTTTTGCCGTCGTGGGGAATTTTGAGGAGGCCATCGATTGCTGGCGTCAGCACGCAAGCCGTTACCCGGGCGACAACGATGGCACTTTGATCGCTGCCACCGCTGGTGCTTTGAATGTGCAATTGGGCGGTGCCCAATTGAGCGAAAAAGGTGAAAGCTTGGGCGAAGAGGGCGAGCCGCCATTCAGCGAAAGCCTGCCCGGGCGTGAGCCCGAGTTGGGGCACTTGCGCAGTTTGGTCGGTTTGGTCTGGCGCACCGTGGTGTTGTGGTTGGTGTTGCTGTCCTTGCTCAGTCTGGCCCGCTTGCTGGGCTGAGCGGTCTTGAACAAAGACCACAGCCCCTCTGGCTTGACTTCAAGCGCTGGGACTGAGTTGGACAAACAAGCGCTGGTAAATCTGGTACCTGCTGGCGTCGATCAGTCCTCGCTCCAAGGCAGAGCGCACCCCACAGCCTGGCTCATGAAGGTGTGTGCAGTTATAGAACTTGCAGTCACCCAGTTGAGCGTGCATGTCGGGCATGAAGCGCGCCAAATCACGGGCATCTAAGTGGTGCAAGCCAAACTCTTGAAACCCCGGTGAATCGATCAAGGCCGCCCCGCGCTCTGCATCCAGCCAATACCAGTGGGTGCTGGTGGTGGTGTGGCGGCCACTGTGCAAGGCCTTGGAAATTTCCCCCGTGGCGGCTTGCGCGCTGGGCACCAAACGGTTGACCAAGGTGCTCTTGCCAGCGCCAGAGGGGCCCAAAATCAAAGTGGTTTTGCCCTGCAATTGGGCCAGCAACTCATCCAAGCCTGCCCCGCTTTTCAGCGACAAAGCCAAGGTGGTTTCGCCCATTCGTCGATACGGCTCTAACCGTTGCCAGGCCAGCGCAAATGCCGGGCCCAAATCTGACTTGTTGACGACCAGCAAGGGCGTGATGCCTTGAGCGTGGCTTGCAATGAGCGCGCGTGCCAATTGGTCTTGTGAAAAATCAGGCTCAGCTGCCACCAACACCAAAACCTGGTCCAAGTTGGCAGCAAACGATTTGGTGCGCAATTCATCTTGGCGATAGAGCAAATTGCGCCGCGGCTCTATCGACTCGATGGTGCCCTCGTCTTGGCTGGGCCGCCATTGCACCCGGTCCCCCACCACGGCACTGTTTTTCTTGCCACGGTGGTGGCAAATGCGGCGATTGCCTTGGTCGTCCTCCACCCAGCAATGGCGGCCATGGCTGGCCACCACCAAACCAGGTTGGTTCATGCGCTCATGCGCGCCAAGCGCTGGGCAGCGGGCGGATGCGAGTGGTAAAAAGCCACAAACCACGGGTCGGGTGTGAGTGTGGTGGCATTGTCTTGGTAGAGTTTTAGCAAGGCGCTTGCCAACTGTGTTGAGCTGGCATGGGCGCCTGCAAAGGCATCGGCTTGAAACTCACAGCGGCGTGAATGCAGGGCTGACAGAGGGGACAGAAAAAACATCACAACCGGCATGCCCATCAAAAAAAGCAGCAGGGCCAGCGCTTGGTTGGTGCCGTCCATGTGGGGCTGCACGCCCAGGCCCGTGAAAAACCAAGCTTGTTGCATCAGCCATCCCAACAACGCAAAGCCGAGCAGACTTTGGACAGTTTGCAGCAGCATCATTTGGGTGATGTGTTTGTGTTTGAAGTGACCGAGTTCATGGGCCAACACCGCTTCCATCTCATCGGCCGACAACTGCTCGAGCAAGGTGTCAAAAAACACCACGCGTTTGTGCGTGCCAAAACCGGTGAAAAATGCGTTGGAGTGCGCAGAGCGTCGGCTGCCATCCATCACATAAAAACCTTTGGCAGAAAACCCTGTGCGCTGCATCAATGCATTGACACGCGCTTCCAACGCCGGATCGTTCAAGGGCGTGAATTTGTTGAACAAGGGCATGATCCAATTGGGTGCGATCCACATCACAAACAACTGGTACACCGCCAGGGCGGCCCAAGCGTAAAACCACCAAGCATCGCCGCCGACTTGCATCAACCACAACACCAAGGCCAAGATCGGTAGCCCCAAGACCGCGCCCACGGCGATCCCTTTGGCCATGTCACTCCACCACAAGGCAGGGGTCGATCGGTTAAAGCCAAAGTGCTGCTCCAAAACGAAAGTTTGGTACCAAGACATGGGCAAATTGATCAAGCCACCGATGAATACAAAACCGACGATCAACGCCATTTGTTGAATCAACCCAGACCCGATCCAAGCCAACAGGGTTTGGTCCAGCCAATGGAGACCGCCCAACAAGGTCCAGGCCAGCAGCAGCAATGCGTCCAAGGCCAAGTCATACAAAGCCAAACGCGATTTGGCCAAGGTGTAATCAGCTGCTTTTTGGTGTGCGGGCAAGTCAACGCTGTTGGCAAAAGACGCTGGGACTTGTGCGCGATTCATGGACACGCTTCGGACTTGGCGGGTCAGCAACCACAATTTGGTGAGGGTGTTGAGCAGCAGGACCAAGCCGAATGCCAATGACATGTAAAGAGTTGCGTTCATGGCTGGCAAGTGTAGGCCCAATCAGTTGGTGCAGGCATCTTGGGGGACAATGAGGCCATGAGCGAACACACACCTGACAGCCCAGCGCCCAGCTTGGCCAAATCCGACCAAAACTTGGTTTGGATCGATTGCGAAATGACCGGTCTGGACCCAGAGGTCGAAAGATTGATCGAAATTGCCGTGGTGATCACCGGGCCCCAACTGCACCCGCGCATCGAAGGACCTGTGTTGGTGGTGCATCAAAGCGATGACTTGCTCAACCGCATGGACGCTTGGAACAAAGGCACCCATGGGCGCAGTGGGCTGATTGACAAAGTGCGTGCCTCGACCCTGAGTGAGTCCCAAGCGGAAGAGCAGTTGCTGGCCTTTTTGGCACAGTACGTGCCCAAAGGCGCCGCACCCATGTGCGGCAACACGATTGGTCAAGATCGTCGGTTTTTGGTCAAGTACATGCCCAAGTTAGAGGCATGGTTGCATTACCGCAACCTTGATGTGAGCACCCTCAAAGAATTGGCCAAACGTTGGCGCCCCGATGTTTATAGCGCCTTCAAAAAGCAACAAAAACACACGGCCCTGGCCGATGTGCACGAATCGATTGATGAGTTGCAGCACTACCGCATGCATTTTTTGCGCGCCGACCCCCCATCTTCGGGTATGCCATAATTGCGGTCGTTGTTCAAACAGAACAACCAACGCACATCTGCCTCACACCTTGGGCTCTGCTGATAGAGCCACCCGCGCCGCAAAGTTCTTTGGGCGTTGACTTTGTCTGATGGTTGATGTTTTTTCAAACCTCAGATGGAGTCGCTGGCCCTTGCGCCAGCGTGTTTTGCATGAACGATACCGTTTCCACCTCCCCCGTTTTGGCCGCCCATGAAGTCGCCATTCAAGCCTCCCCCTCACAGGTCTTGACGCCCAGCATGGCCGCAGAGTTGATGCTCGAGGCAGCCACCGCGTTGACACCACCCCAAGCTTCTGCGCCCGCGGCTGACCAAGCCCATGTGCCCGCCGATAGCGCGGCTGCTTCGCCTGAGGGCGTTCAGCCAGCCGCAGCCCCCGATGCATTTGCCGCTTTGGGCTTGGCCAGCGAATTACTGGCCGCGGTGCGTGACCTCGGGTTCACCAGCCCCACCACGGTGCAACTCAAAACCATCCCGTTGGCCATGCGCGTGGACGGTGGTGAGCAGGCTTACAACGACTTGATGGTTTCCAGCCAAACGGGCAGCGGCAAGACAGCGGCATTTTTGCTGCCGGTTTTGCACACCTTGTTGCAACAGCACCAGGCCCAAGCCCGCGCCCAGTCTGAAGAATGGGAGCAAAAAGTGGCCCAGGCGCTGGCCCGCGGTGAAGAGCCGCCCAAGCGGCCCAAGCGGAAAAACCCCACACACCCGAGCAATTTCAAACCGGCCACCCCCGGTGCTTTGGTGCTGTGTCCCACCCGTGAACTGGCCCAACAAGTGGCCCATGACGCCATCGACTTGGTGCGCCACAGCCCTGGGCTGCGCATTGCCAACGTGGTCGGTGGCATGCCCTACGCCTTGCAAATCGCCAAGTTGCAGAACGCCAATTTGGTTGTGGCCACGCCAGGTCGTTTGCTCGATTTGCAACGCTCGAACCAAATCAAATTGGACCAAGTACAGTTTTTGGTGGTGGACGAAGCCGACCGCATGCTCGACTTGGGTTTTGCCGATGACTTGGCCGAAGTCAACCAACTGACCATCAAGCGCCGCCAAACCATGATGTTCAGCGCCACCTTCGCGCCACGCATTCAGCAATTGGCCACCCGCGTGATGCGCCAGCCCCAGCGCGTTCAAGTTGACGCCCAGCATGCACAGCACGTCAACATCACCCAATCCCTGTTTTGGGCCGACAACCCCCTGCACAAACGCAAGCTGCTCGACCATTGGTTGCGCGACACCACCATCGACCAAGCGATTGTGTTTGCCAGCACCCAAATCGAATGCGATGCCTTGGCCGTTGATTTGCAGCAGGCCGGTTTTTCCGCCGTGGCTTTGCACGGTGCCTTGAGCCAAGGTTTGCGCAATCGCCGCTTGATGGCATTGCGCCAAGGCATGGTGCAGATTTTGGTCGCCACCGATGTGGCCGCCCGCGGCATCGATGTGCCCACCATCAGCCACGTGTTTAACTTTGGCTTGCCGATGAAGGCAGAAGATTATGTGCACCGCATTGGCCGCACTGGCCGTGCCGGCCGCGATGGCTTGGCGGTGACCTTTGCCGAGTTTCGCGATCGCCGCAAGATCTTTGACATTGAGGCCTATACCCGCCAGCCGATCAAGGCCGAAGTGGTGCCCGGTTTGGAGCCCCAGCAACGCGCTGAGCGTCCCCGTGACTTTGACGGTCCTCGCCGTGGTGCCCCTGGAGGTGGGCGCTTTGGTGGCCGTGGAGCGCCCGCTGGTGGCCGATCTTTTGACCGTGCGCCCAGGCCTGCAGACAGCCGCGAACGCAATGACCGTCCGCCGCAAGTGTGGGGTGCGCCTGCTGCGGGCAAGCCCGCCGAAGGAAGGTCTTTCAATGACAGAAACAGCCGCGGACCCAGGGTGGTCGGCGCGGGTGATCGCCCCGAGCGCTCAGGGCCTGGTGCTGGCAAGGTGTTCGTCCCCCGTGACATGAAAAAACGCCCAGCCAAAGGGGCCCGTTCAGACCATTGATGCGTCAATCGTATGAAAAAAAGCCAGCAGTGATGCTGGCTTTTTTATGGGTGGTGGAGAGGAGGAGAATCGAACTCCCGACCTCGTCATTGCGAACGACGCGCTCTCCCAACTGAGCTACCCCCCCCAATTTTCAAATTTTAGAACCATCGAATTGCGGCACCTCGGCATCAGGCTTGGCAGACTGGGGCCACAGTTGCCCCTTCGAAAAATCGGATAAACAAGTGAGATCGCGCTGGCATGGAACAATTCCTGCCATCGCACAATGGGTGATCATTCTTTTGTCGGGCAGTTGGAAAAGCAGGTTGTGATGAGAAGTTTGCGCATCATGGTATTCATCGGCTTGGTCATGCATGGCCTGCCAGGCATGGCATCGAAATGGGTACCTAGCCGGTTGACCGCTGAGATCACGGCATTTGAGCAGTCGGGGACTTATGCAGAGGTGGTGAAGTTTTGTCGTGATCTTGAGAGGGCACATCCATCTGCGGCCAAATGCAACAACATGGGCAGCAGTGCCCAAGGGCGCGACATCAAAGCTTTGGTGGTGAGCAAAACGGGTGCATTGGACGCAGCCACGGCCAAGCGGCGTCAGTTGCCAGTTTTGCTGGTCATTGGTGGCACACATGCCGGTGAAATTGATGGCAAAGATGCTGGCTTCATTTTGATGCGCGAGTTGTTGGCCGACAAGGGCAAGCAAAACCCATTGAACCATTTGGTGGTGGTGTTTGTCCCGGTGTTCAATGTGGATGGCCATGAAGCCCGCAGCCGGTTCAGCCGACCCAATCAGAACGGGCCCTTGGAGACTGGACAAAGAACCAACGCCTTGCGCATCAACTTGAACCGAGACTGGATGTTGTCACAAGCGCACGAAATGCGCGCCATGTTGAGCTTGGTGCAGCACTGGGATCCTTTGGCGACTTTGGACTTGCATGTCACCGATGGTTTGCGCTTTCGGCATGACGTTTCAGTGTCCATCTCTTCGCACTATGGCGCAGGGCCCTTGGTCAAAAAGGATGCGCAAACCGTGTTGGACGCCACCTTGGCCCATTTGCGCGGCCTGGGCCACGACCCATTGGGCTTTTACCCCCAACTCAAAGATGTTAACGACCCTGGCTTGGGGGTGGTTGTTGAAGCCGATGCGCCACGCTTTTCGCATGTCTATGCCAACTTGCGCAATCGCATGGGTTTTCTGATTGAGGACCATGCTTGGGCACCGTATGCTCAGCGTGTGGTGACCAGCAAGAACACCTTGTTGTCTTTTTTTCATGTGATTGCTTCCATGCGACATGAATTGATGCCATCAGCAGCCCAAGCTGATGCGCAAAACCAACGCATGGCCGGACAAGAACTGCCCATGTTGTGGGTGAATGCGATGGACATCGAACCCACCAAACCCGCCCCACGCATTGCGTTGAAGGGTTATGCTTACGTGGTCTTTGACGATGCCCCGGTGGTGGGTGGCCGCGGCATTGCCTATGACACCACCAAGCACGAAGACTGGTCTGTGCCTTTTTACGGAGAGTTGTTGCCGATTGCAGATTCCACAGTCAAATTGCCAACGGCTGGATATGTGATCCCCACTGAGTGGGCGGGCATGATCAAACCCTTGTTGCAACTGCATGGAATCCGCTTTAGCCATATCCCTAAAGACCAAGCTGCCCAATCGCTGGAAGTCATGCGGGTGGATCCGCGCCAAGTGATCTACGACACAGACAGTTTTCAAGGCAAACAAAGAACCAGTGTGATGGGCCGCTGGTCTGTGGAAACCGCCAGGGTCATGAAAGGTTCTCTTTTCATTCCCATCCAGCAACCCAAGGCCTTGCTGGTGGCGCATCTGTTGGAGCCTTCAGCCCCAGACTCGCTGTCCTCTTGGGGCCTGTTCAATGCAGCCTATGAAACCAGTGACTATGTGGCCGATCATCGCGAGTTGCAACTGATTCGCTGGATGCACGAAGGCCACCCATTGATCGGACAAATGTATGGCGAGGTCTTGTTCAAAAAATTGCCACAGATTCGCCAAGATTTTGAAATGAAATTGGCCACTGACGAGTCGTTTCGTCTAGACCCCCAGGCGCGTGTGGATTTTTGGATGTCTTTTTTACCTGCTCAAGACCCCGATTTATTCAAATACCCCATCTTGCGCGCGCCGGTTTTTTTGAGCCAAGGGTCACCAACCCGGCGCAAATAGTTGACGGCTTAAATCCTGTGTGCCTTGGGGCCGTGTGTCTGCGCAGTTGGCTCAGCCAGTCCTGGCTTTGAGGTGGTGGGTGAACAAGCACTGTGGGTTGCCACAGTTGATGCAGGGGCCACCAGCGGCTTGTTGCGCTGCCGCCAGCACCTCATTGTTGAGCCCCGCCAATTGGTCAAGGCGCAAACGCAATTGGCTGACATGTGCGCTCTATTGCTTGACCCGATTGGCTTTTTGTACCACTGCGCGTGCAGCCATCAATGTCAGCTCTGAAGAGGGCGCTACTCGCTTTTCGATCACCGTGCTTGATGGGGTCGCCGCACTGTCAGGCAGCCTGGCTCTGTGTGTGCCGATGGTTTGAATGGGTGCGTTGTCTCGGCGGGTGCCACGCGGTTCTTGGGGCACGACTTGGCGGTTGCTTGTCAACGCGGTGTCTGGCACAGGTTGAATATTCTTGCCCGCATCAGTGGCGGGCAGTTGTTCAAGATGGGCTTCGTTGGCACTGGGGGTCAAGGGGATGGCATTGCCCAGCAGGCCTGTCGCGCCCAGCTTGACAGTGTTGGTCGGCTCTCTGGATGGCACCAAGGGCAGGTTTCGATCAGCCAAGCCTTGATTCGGCAGGCCAGCCACGTTGCTGGTGAGTGCTTGGAGGGGTAGCCCCACGACGTTGGCGCTGGCCTGACCCGTCGCTGGCAATGGCTGATGCGCCTGTGCCGAAATGGGGCTGCATAAAGCAGGTTCAGCTCCCGAGTTGGCCACCGCCTGCAAAAGAGGGCCTGCGCTGGCGGGTGCCATTGGTTTGCTTTCAAGGCTCTGGATGTTGTCATCGACCACCGCAGCCTTGGGCATGGGGATCGCTTGGTCGGACAAAGCGTTTTCCTGGACTTGATGAATGCGATCCTCATCGCCAAAGCCCTGGGTCACTTTGTTGATGTTGTCTTGCATGGTGCGGTTGCCCACATGGACGCCATCTTGCCCAGGCAAAACATGCGAAATCACCGCGCCCTTGGCCGCAGAGGTGGCCGGCTTGCCGCCTGCATGGGGCTCATCCTCTTGAGAAGAGTTGTCCCGGTTGAAGCACACCCCTTTTTCGCCCGCCTCCTTGCCCGATGCCACGTTGCTGTAAATCAATTTGGGCTTGTGCACCGAGGTCGAGAAGGTCTTGATGTTTTTGACCTTGATCGACTGGTAATAGGGCTTGAAACTCGCGTTGTCGTGCCCAAAGCCAGCCATCATGGTGTGGAATATTTTGTTTTCCAATGCATCCACATCGCCATCGGCCATCATGGAATCGCACACGTTGGTCAATAGGTACAGCTTGACTTCTGCGCTCAAATGGGGAGCGGTGATCTTTAGAAAATCAGGCAGCTTGACCGACCGCACCTGTTTCAAAGCCGCTTCTTGCAGACCTTTGAATTCGCCGATCACGGTTTGCAGCTGTCCGATTTCTTCCGTGGCGATGGTGCCGTCGGCGGCCATCATGTAGAGCAGCGATGCCGCCAATGCCAAATGTGCCGATCCCCCAGGCGTTGACAGATAATCGGGCTGGTACTCACCCATCACCGTCGCATTGTTTTTCAGGGCGATGGCTTTTTCATATGGGGCAAAGCTGGCAGTGTCTATGCCCCAAGCAGTTTTCATGCGCTCAAACAAAGCCACCTCATCGGGGCCAGCACTGCCGTCAGCCAGCAAAGAGTCGCACACATTGGTCAACACGCACAAGGTGCTCGCTCTGTCCAGAACTTGGCAGGCATCGGTCAGAAACTGGGTCAATGGCGTGGCTTGCACATATTGGACTGCCACGTTCATAACCTGCTGATCGCCGCCCAGCACCGCTTGGAGTTGGCTGCTTTCAGCTTCTTCAATTTCCCCATCGCTGGCCATCATGTGCAGCAAAGCCGCAGCCAACACCAAATGCGGTGTCAGCCGAAAGGTGGGTTTGTGCGCGCTGGGCGCTTCTTCGTGCGTGTCTTTGAACTGATTCAGCAGCCCCAGGTTTTGCGCTGCCGCACTCATTGCTGCACCTTTGGCCTGTTGTTGCCCAGCACAGCCCAGAGCGTTTCAGTGCATTGATGCGGGGTTGAAAACCAAGTGTTGGGCATGAGCGCAGGTTAGGCAGCCTGCTCCAGGCAAAGCCCACAATTGCGCCCTAAAACACTTCAAACCTCTCAATAACGCTTGTGAATGGTTTCAAAACCAAGAGGATTGAAAAATAAATCCAAGACCATCGCCCCGCCCATATCAGTCTGTTATTCATCTGCCATCAGTGCGCATCTTGATGAATCGGGTGAGATCAATCTTCCAAAGACACCATCTGCACGGTGTTCAGCATTGCCGCCACATCGCTGGCTTGGCACAGTGCCGTGCCCAAAGAAGCCAGTGCTGCTGCCGATGCCGCCATGGCTTGGCGCAAGGCGTGTTGTAGCGCGCTGGGGTTGGTGTCGGTATGCCTCTGGGCCAAGGCGGCCACAAAAGCCCCGACAAAGGTGTCGCCGGCTCCAATCGTGCTGCGCACCGGGACAGCCAAGCCTGGCGCATGCCAAGCGCCTTGATGGGTGACCAACAAGGCCCCCTCAGGGCCCAGCGACAGGGCCACCAGCTCGCACCACGCTTGCGCCAGCCATTCGCGCGCCACCGCCAAACGCTGTGGCATGGTGGGCAGTGCCCTGCCGACCACTTCTTCCATTTCGCGCAAGCTGGGCTTGACCATGAAAACGCCTGCGCGCATTGCAGCCATCAATGCAGGACCAGACGCGTCGAGGACCATTCGCTTATCTTGCGCTCGGGACAGCCTGGCGATGTCGGCATAAAAGTCTTGCGGCGCTTCGGGGGGCAAACTGCCGCTGATCACCCAATAGCGGCTGTCCAGGGCGGTGCTCTTGAGGGTCTGCAAGACTTGGCGCAATGCGGCTGGGTCTGCTGTGGGACCTGGCATCACAAAGCGAAAGTCGCGACCACTTTGGGTTTCGTGCACCGAAAAGCCCAGGCGGGTCGCTTGCGCACACTGAATCCGTTGGTGCGGCACCGATTCTGCATTCAGCATGTCGCTCAGCTGATCCCCGGTGCTGCCGCCACCCAGCCACAGCGCTTTGACCGATCCGCCCAAGCGATGCACCACTCGCGCCACATTGATGCCTCCACCACCGGGGTGGTAAATGGGCGCTGTGCAGCGCAACTTGTGCGTGTCCATCACCTGCTCAGTGGTGGTCAGCAGGTCCACGCTGGGGTTGAGTGTCAATGTGGTGATGTGGGCCATGCAAAGCATCATGCCAGAGATGGGGTGAGCGGCTGCTATGCTTTGCCCCAGTGAATTCCGCTTATCCAGACCACCCAGCCAATCGCCGGCCCTCGACAGACCACATGGCATCGGGCAAGGTGCTCAGCGTTTTCAGCGTGGCAGCGCTGGAGATGGGATTGAAGAAGGCCTGTGACCGGTTTGAGCAAAACCACGACCTTCAGGTGGCCTTGAGTTTCAACACCGCCCCAGAATTGATGACCAAGGTGCGCGACGCTTGGCGTGCCGATGTTTGGATCGCCACCGCTCCAGTGCTCGCCCATGCCGCCTCCATGGGGCTGATTGGCAAGCCACAAGCCTTGGCCCAGGTGGGTGTGGGTGTGGCGGTGGCGCAGGGACAACTGCGACCGGATATTTCGACGCTCGAAGCTTGGCAAAGCGCGGTCCTGAGGGCATCCGCCATTTTTTACACCCATGCCTCATCAGGTCGATACATCCATGGCTTGCTCACATCCATGGGCCTCTGGGACAAGGTGCGCAGCAAAGTGCAACGCTTTGACAACGGAGAGGCCATGTTGCTTGCTTTGTCACAAGCGGGTACGCCTCCCGGGGTCATGGCGATGGGGGCAATCAGTGAAATACTCACCTTTGCCCAGCGGGGGGTGGACTGGGTGGGGCCTTTGCCCAGCGCCATCGCGCACCAAACCATTTACGCCGTGGCCTTGGACCTGCAAAGTCCCCGCTTGGGGCCAGCGCAAGCTTGGGTTCATGTGTGTCAACAAGCCGATGTGTGGGGCGATGTATCGCGCACCGGTGTCGAGCCCCTTTGAAGCGGGGAATCAGGGTATTCAAGGGGGAAGCAAGACAGGACTTGTCACTCCCATTTGGTAAGATGAAACGACATTCAACAGGAGAAAAGTCATGGCTTTGTATGAGTTGAGAACCTATTCAGTGGTGGTCGGAAAAATGGCCGAAGTGGTTTCTTTGTATGGCTCAGAAGGCTGGGCTGCTTTGGACAAGCACCCCAAGAAATTGATTGGTTATTTCACGGGCGATGTCGGTGCGCTCAACGAAATCATCCACGTTTGGAAGTTTGATGACGATGCCGATCGCCGTGCTTTTTGGGCGGGTGTTTTTGCTGATCAGGCTTTCATGGCTTTTGCGGGCAAGTTGCGCCCCATGATCCTCAAGCAAGAAAACAAACTCATGATGGCTGCGCCATGGGGTCCTCACCCATGACCATGGATCAGTCCCAGACGCACACCACCGCCCATCATCTGTTGCAAGGCTTCAATGACCTGGGCTTGGATTATTTGTTCTGCAATCTGGGTACCGACCATGCCCCGCTGATCGAAGAGATGGCGCGCTGGCGCCAGCAGGGTCAGGCTTTTCCCAAAACGGTTTTGTGCCCGCATGAAAACACAGCTGTCCACATGGCCGCCGGTTATGCCTTGGCCTCGGGCCGGGGCCAAGGGGTGTTGGTGCATGTGGATGCGGGGACCGCCAATGCCAGCATGGGCATTCACAATATTTCCAAAGCCCGCTTACCCCTGATGCTGATGGCGGGACGCGCGCCTTACACCTCGCATGGTGAATTGCCCGGTACCCGCGACACCTTTGTGAATTTTGTGCAGGAGCCCTATGACCAAGGTGGCTTGGTGCGCCAATATGTCAAATGGGACTACAACCTCCCGTCTGGGGTGATCGCCAAGGAAGCCTTGCGCCGTGCCCACAGCGTGATGCAAAGCGACCCCAAGGGCCCTGTTTATTTGACCTTTGCCAGGGAAACCTTGACCGAAACTTGGCGTGACGATCAGTTGCATGATTTCCCTGCTCAAGCATATGGCGCGACCCCTGCCTTGGGCACCGATCCCGATGCTGTTGATCAAGTGGTCGATCGTCTGTTGGCCGCCAGCCATCCTTTGATCATCACCTCATACAGCGGTCGCAACCCAGCGACGGTGGCCACCCTGGATGCTTTGGCCCGCTTGGCCGGTATCCGTGTGATCGAGTGCAATGCCGTGGATCTCAACATTCCCCATGACTCGCCTTGCTTCAGTGGTTTCGTTCCTGGGGCCCATGTGACCCAGGCCGATGTGGGTTTGATGGTGGATGTGGATGTGCCTTGGATACCGCGCGATACGCCGGTCAACCCGGCCACCTGGTGGGCCCACATCGACGTGGACATCGACAAGCGCAGCTACCCGATGTGGAGTTTTCCGCGCCACTTGAAGATGCCGGGTGACAGTGGTCGCATCTTGGCGCAAATATTGGCGCGCTTGCAGCAGCGCGTGAACCCGGCGTTCACCCAAGCGGCGCAAGCGCGGGTCGCTGGCATGGCCCAGGAG
>JBEDFU010000235.1:0-3276 GCA_041174965.1 Pseudomonadota bacterium
GCGCCAAGCTCAGCAGCGGCGTCGGGCCATGTGTGGCGGCCAGCGCGCGCAAGCCAAACACCAAGACCAGCGCCAAAAAGGGAAACACAAAACCCTTTGTCACCGAACGGCCGGTCCACCGCGTGTGACCGCCCATCGCCTGGGACACGAGCCGAGTCAATGCCCAAGCCACGCCCAAACACAGCAACAAACCGAGCAACTCCAACCACCACAGCGGGTGTTGAATGTCTTGCAGCAACTGATCCATGTCACGCACGATTGACTCCTGACAAACGATGCCAGCAGCCGACACGAGGGCTGCGGGGCGCTCACACTGTGCCACACTTGTGCCGTTGCCCTCTCACCCCGCTTGCTCACCATGCCGCCTCGCTGCCATTTCACCCCGACTGTCTGCCCCTGCACCGATCGCCCTGTGCAACAGGCCAGATCTGGGATGGAAAGCTTGCTTCGCTGGGTCGCGATGGCGCAAAGCCAGTTGACGCCGGCGCGGTGGGCATGGCTGTCACTGCTGGTGGTGTCTTTGTGCGCGGCCCCGTGGGCGGCGGCCCAAACGAAAAACAACCCGCCCAAGGCGTCCACTGCGGCGCAGCAGCAGCGGACAGCCAAAGCGGGCAAATCGCAGCACCGTGCCAAAGCGGCCAAGGCCCCGGTCCATGGCGACACCCCCGAAGTGCAGGCCTTGGCCGAGCGACTGGCCCAGGCCCACCAACTGCCATTGACTTGGGTGCGCCGCCAAATTGCCCATGCTGCGCGCCTGGACAGCTTGTCTGCATTGGTCTTGCCACCGGCCACCCCCAGCGCCAAAAACTGGCAGGCCTATCGAGCGCGCTTTGTGGAACCGCGCCGCATTGCCGCCGGGCTGGCGTTTTGGCAACAACATAAGCACGCACTGCTACGGGCCGAACAAACCTATGGCGTGCCCGCCGAGTTGGTGGTGGGCATCATTGGGGTGGAAACTTATTTTGGGCGACACATGGGCAACTTTCGGCTGATCGATGCCTTGAGCACCTTGGCCCTGAACTTTCCCACGGAACACCCCCGGCATGCAGAGCGCAGTGCATTTTTTCAAACCGAGCTGGGCCACTTTTTGGCGCAGGCCCATCGGGCTGGACCTTCGGCTTTGCATGCCAAGGGCAGTTATGCAGGCGCAGCGGGCTGGCCGCAATTCATGCCCTCCAGCGTGGCCCAATGGGCGGTGGATTTTGATGGCGATGGTCGCATTGACTTGGTGCGCAGCCCAGTGGATGCGATTGGCTCGGTGGCCAACTACCTGAAATCATTTGGGTGGGTCAGCGGCATGCCCACCCACTACCCGGTCACCCCGCCTCTAGACCCGGCCCAGCGCGAAACCCTGCTGTTGCCCGACATCTTGCCCAGCTTCAGCGCCGAACGCATGACCGAACTGGGCGCCACGCTGCAAGGCCCTGGCATGCAGCACAGCGGCCCCTTGGCCTTGGTGGAATTGCACAACGGCGGGCAAGAACCGAGTTATGTTGCTGGGACCGAGAACTTTTATGTGGTCACCCGCTACAACTGGAGCAGCTACTACGCCCTGGCGGTGATTGATTTGGCCCAAGCCATCCGCGACGCCCGGCCTTGAGGCTCAAACCACCACCGGCTCGGGCTCGAGCATGATGCCAAAGCGTTCGTAAACACTGGTTTGGATGGCCTTGGCCAAGGTCATCACTTCGCCGCCCGTGCAAGGTGACTCGCGCCCACCCCGGTTGACCAACACCAAGGCTTGTTTGTCGTACACACCCGCCTGCCCCACCGATTTGCCCTTCCAGCCACAGGCGTCGATCAGCCAACCCGCAGCCAGCTTGATGCTGCCGTCGAGCATGGGGTAATGCACCACCCCCGGGTCGCGGCCAATGATGTCTTCGCATTGCTCGGGGGTGACACTGGGGTTTTTGAAAAAGCTGCCCGCATTGCCCAGCACAGCGGGGTCCGGCAACTTGGCGCGGCGAATCTCGCACACCCAGTCAAAAACCTCCATCGCTGTGGGCTGGGTTTGACCGGTGCTGGTCACTTTGCGCTGCAAATCGGCATAGCCCAACAGGGGACGCCATTTTTTCGCCAGCCGAAAACGCACGCGCAGAATGGCGGCCCGCCCCGCCAAGCCCATGTGGCGAGTGCCATGCTGCGATGGATCAGGCCCGTGCTTGAACACCGAATCCCGGTATGCAAAGGCGCATTGGGCCGCATCCAAGGTGAACACCTCTCCCCTGTCCAGGTCCACCGCGTCCAATGAATCAAACACGTCTTGCAGTTCCAGGCCGTAAGCGCCGATGTTTTGCACCGGCGTGGCACCAACATGGCCGGGGATGAGGGCCAGGTTTTCCAGGCCCGGCCAACCCTGGGCCAAGGTCCAGGCCACAAAGTCGTGCCAGTTTTCGCCCGCCTCGGCCTGCACCCACCAGTGGCGGGCGTCCTCTCGCAACAAACGCCGACCCATGTTTTCCATTTTGATGACCAAAGGTTTGACGTCACCAGTGATGACAATGTTGCTGCCCCCACCCAGCACAAACTTGGGTTGACCAAGCCAAACCGGGTCGCGCAGCAGGGCTGGCAAGGCCTCGGTCTGGGTCACCCGCACCAGTTGCAGCGCCTTGGCGGCGATGCCAAAGGTGTTGTAGGGTTGCAGGGGGACATTCGACTCGATCTTCATGGGAGAATTGTCGCACCCCATTTTTTTCACCCGAGAAGTAACACCATGCCCTCTTTTGACACCGTTTGTGAAGCCGATTTGGTTGAGGTGAAGAATGCGGTCGACAACGCGGCCAAAGAAATCGGCACCCGTTTTGACTTCAAAGGCACCACCGCATCGATTGAGTTCAAGGACAAAGAGATCACCCTGATTGGGGACGCGGACTTTCAACTCGAGCAAATCGACGAAATCTTGCGCAACAAATTGGCCAAGCGCAATGTCGATGTGCGGTTTTTGGACAAAGGCACGGTGCAAAAAATCGGCGGCGACAAGGTCAAGCAAGTGGTCAAGGTGCGCAATGGCATCGAGGCCGAGGCCGCCAAAAAAATCCAGCGTTTGGTCAAAGACAGCAAAATCAAAGTGCAAGCCAGCATCCAAGGCGACGCCATCCGGGTCAATGGCACCAAGCGCGACGATTTGCAAGCGGTGATGGCCCTGATCCGCAAAGATGTGCCCGAGTTGCCGCTGAGCTTCAACAACTTTCGCGACTGAGCCCACGCCCAGGCCCAGATCGGGCTGGGTTCGTCTCAGCCCTTGGCGCCGATGCGCGACTCTTTGCCCGCGATCAA
>JBEDFU010000236.1:0-9595 GCA_041174965.1 Pseudomonadota bacterium
GGAAAGGCATGCACGCCAAACATCATGTCCAAAGCGACATGGCCCACACACATCAGTCGCGGATTCATCGACCCATTCTAAGCAAGCACCTGCGCTGATCAGGCGTTTGGATTTGCTACATTCACGCCCACCCAAACAGTCGCCCAGGAGGGGAGTCCGCATGAACAAGGTCGCTTGCACCGCATTTTTGTCCCTGGCTTTGCAACTGGGCTGGCCGAGCACGGCCACCGCAGAAATTTTCAACGTTCGCTGCAGCATCGAAGGCAGCTTGCCCGCGTTGGAGGACAAAAAGTTTCCAGCCGCTGAGGTGAGCATCGAAATCCAATCGATTGGCAACAACCTGTATTTCAAAATGCAAGGCGCCAAGCCTTATGAGATGTTCATCAACACCTTGACCACCGATCAATTTATCGGGAAAAACCTGACCAATGCCGCTTTCATGGGCATTCAACAAAAAACCGTGGCCAACGGTGAAATGCGCGAATTGCGCCTGGCCCGCGCCAACATGGCGTTGAGCGGGTATGCCGACATCCTCTATCAGCGCAAAACGCAGCGCATGAGCCTGCAAGGGCAATGCAAACCGGCTTGAACCCGTCCGAGCATGTTTTGCCAGAGCCCGTCAACGCGATCGCGCACAGTTGCGGGGATGTTCTAGGGTCTGATGTGCGTTGAAGCGGGTGCCAACGCAGCCCAATGGGCAATCGAATCTGGCAAGCCATGCGCGCACACAAAGCCCAATTCGCTTTGCGCCCGTCGGTGGTCTGATGGGGCCGGTCTTTGCTGGGGAAAACCAGCGAATCCCGTGGTCAATTTGTCTGGCCAGGTGACTTGCAAAGCGGGGTACAGGCGCTGGACGGCTGCCACAAAGTCCCCCAAGCCGTGCCACTGTCCATCAGCGATGTGATAAACCCTTTGCTGCGGGTGGGGCGCATCCAAGGCACACACATTGGCCCGGGCGCAATCGCGCGCATCAACAAATTCCTCACGCCCACCCCAGACCAAAAAGGGATCGTCCAATTGAACAGCCTGCCCCGATTGGCCCGCCTGCACCAAGGATTGCAGCAGTCGGCCCGGCACGCTGGTGATGTTGCCCAAGTCGCCCAGCACCGCGGCATAGCGCAGTGACACGGCATCGACACCATACAGATCGTGATACAGCTGCGCCAAGTGCTCGCCCGCCAGTTTGCAAGCGGCATAAATGCTCGCCGGTCGCTCACTGATCACGTGCAAAGGCAAATCTTCCTCGATGGGCTGGGGGCCATGGGCGGCAAAGCCGGTGTAAGTCACCGTGGTCGAACTGGCCAACACCACCCGGCGCAAACCCAGCGTGCGGGCGCACTCCAACACATGGGCGGTCCCCATGATGTTGACGCCGATGCCTTTGAGCGGGTCTTGCCGAATGGCGGTGGACAACCAGGCTGCCGTGTGCACCACATCACGAACACCATGGTTTTGCATGATGGCCTTCAAGGCGGGTTCATCGGTCACATCGCAGCGCACCCGCAGCACCCCATCGGGCGCCGCGCCATCACGCACATCAGCCAACACCACTTTATCGCCACGCTGGGCCAACAATTGGGCAGTCAGCCCACCGATCAGGCCAGCGCCCAGAACCAATACCGTCATGCCAAGTCGCCCGTTTGCGCGGTTTCGTCAAACACCAAGTGGTAAACCCGCCCTTGAAAGCGCGGCATGAGCAAGGCCAATTCAGCGCGCACAGCTTGCCGCACCGGGCTGGCCAAAGCCGCATGCATATCGGCCAGGTTGTGAAAGTACAAATCAAAAGCCATGTAGACAGGCGGTGCATCTGCATCGGCCTCAGCGATCTCGCGCAACACGGCTTTGATCAAGCCCGGATAGCGCCCCAGAGCGGCGACCACCGTGGTGCGCATGTGTTGATCAAACTCGGCTTTGTGTTCGGGGGCCACTGTGCCCTCCAAAATGGCGGTGCGAACAATCATGCGGAACCTTTCGTGGGCAATGTAGAAGGGGGAGACGCCGCCAAACCCAGCGCCACCGACTTTTCAGTGGCACTCAAATGGGCTGACATCAAACGGGTGGCCAGGTTGTGATCGCGGTCCAAGACCGCTTGCATCAGGGCATGGTGTTCGGCTTCAATGTCCCTGGCCTTGCTCTTGACCGGCATGCGCTGCAACAACCGAAATTTGCGGTAGCGCTCGGAATGATCGGCCAATATGTTCCAAAACCACAGCAACCATTTTTCCTGACAAGCGCCGACCAAGGCGTGGTGAAAGCGGCGGTGGCGCGACTCCCACAAGGTGGCTGCCTCGCGGTCTTTGTCCGAGCGCGGCAGCGGGGTTTTGGAGAGCAAGTGCATGGCCGAGACCACCTCGGCCTCCCAGGCAGCGTCCCCATGGGTCATGGCCGAGGTGAGGCACAGGCTTTCAATGGATCGGCGCGTGGCCATCAAGTCGCTCAACTCGGTCAGGCTGGTTTCGCTCACCCGCGACCCACGGTGGGTGTCCAAGGCCACCAAATTCTCAGAGGACAGGCGCATCAAGGCTTCGCGGATGGGTGTGAGACCCAAATGAAACTTGTCTTGCAAATCAGCAGGGCGCAAACGCTCACCCGGCATCAGGTCGCCATACAAGATTTCGCTGCGCAAACGTTGGTAGGCGCGCTCTGCCAAAGAAGAGGCTTCAGGGTTTTCCATCTCAAAAATGCCTTGACGATGTGATTTTATAAAATTATGATCGATTTATATTGTTCTCACAAGAGGAAAAACATGGCGCTCAGTCAAACCCCATGGTCATTGGCCACTTTTGCCCAAGGCGACCAGGCCGTGGCCGCCTTGGAAGTGGGCGGTGTGGCTTACCGCTTGACCCCCAGTTTGGCCCGCGTGGGCCTGGCCGGACAAGACAGCGTGCTGGGCCTGTTCAGCGATTGGGCACGATCGTTGACAGCCCTCAATGCTGCGGCGAGCCAAGTACAAGCCGCGGATCAGATCACCGCTGCCAGCCGCCTGGCCCCCGTTTTGTACCCAGGAAAGATTTTGTGCGCGGGCGCCAACTACTACGATCACTTGGCAGAAATGGGCATGCCAGGCGCCAAAAAAGAAGATCAGCGCTTGTTTTTCTTCATGAAACCACCCCGCAACGCAGTGGTGGGCGAAGGCAAAACAGTGCACATGCCCATCAACACCCATGCCTTTGATTGGGAGGTCGAATTGGCCTTGGTGATCGGCAAGACCGCGCGCAATGTGAGCGTTGAGCAAGCGCTGTCGCATGTGGCGGCTTACACGGTGGCGATTGACTTTTCCGCCCGTGACCACAACCGCGCCCCGGAAACCTTTTACAAACTCGATTGGGTCGCCGGCAAAGGCCACGACACCTGCTGCCCCATGGGGCCGCGCCTGATCCCCGCCCATCAATTTGGCGACCCCCAGCAGGCCGCTTTGAAATTGGCCGTGAATGGTGCGCTGAAACAAAACGGCAACGCCAAAGACATGATTTTTTCTGTCGCCGAACAAATTGCCACCGCCTCACGCATCATGACGCTGGACCCAGGCGACGTGTTGCTCACCGGCACCCCTGCCGGCGTGGGTGTGCCGCACAAAACTTTTTTAAGCGTGGGTGACCACGTCGATGCAGACATTGAAGGCATTGGTCGCTTGTCCGTGGACATTGAGACCTCACGCTGAACCGGAGTTAGCCCAGGCCATGGACCCAGCCTGTTCTGTCGGGTCTTTCACAACTTTCAGGAGCGCAACATGAAAAGAACGTTCATCGCCACAGCCATCAGCCTGGCCACCATTTTGGCTTTGCCCTTGGCACAGGCCCAAACAGAAATCAGAATTTCCACCGCTGCACCAGACAGTTCGCCGTTGTCGGACGCATTTCGCATGATCAAAGCGCGCATGGAAAGCAAATTTCCAGGCGCTGTGAAGGTATCTGTGCACACCGCCAGCGCCTTGTTCCGACAGGGCACCGAATTGCCCGCCATGCAGCGCGGCAACTTAGAGATGGCCAGCCCAGTGACCTTTGAAATTGAAGCCCAATTGCCCGAGTATGGGGTTTTCAGTGCCGCCTATTTGTTCCGTGACGCCGACCACTTGATCAAAACCTTTCGCAGCGACATCGGCAAAGAGTATTACGACGATGTGGCCAATAAAGTGGGCTTGGTGATCTTGGACACCGCTTACCTGGGCACCCGCACCATCAACTTAAACAACGACAAAAGAATTGAAAAGCCCACCGACTTGAACGGCACCAAAATGCGCATGCCCCCGGGCGCATCTTTCCAAGTATTGGCCAAAGCACTGGGTGCCACACCCGTGGCCATGCCCATCACCGAGGTGTATTTGGGACTGAAAACCGGGCAAATCGACGCCCAAGACAACCCCACCAACATGACGCGCGATTGGAAATTCCACGAAGTGACCAAGCAAGTGGTGCTGACCAAGCATTTGGTGCAACCGGTGTTCATTGCCATGGCCAAGCCCGCGTTTGACAAACTCACGCCTGCACAACAAGCCGAACTCCGATCGGTCGCGCGCGAAGCCTCCGACATGCAAATTGCCAAAACGCTGCAAGACGAAAAATCTGCGCTGGACACCTTTCGTGCTGCCAACGTGCGCATCAGCGAGCCCGATGCCAGCCTGTTTCGCACCACCGTGTTCAAAGAATATGAAACCAGTGGCATGACCGCCAAATGGAAGCCCGGCTTGATGGCGCGCATCCAGGCCGTCAAGTGAGCCCAAGCACAGTATTGCTCTGAGCACTTTGCCACCCATGGGTATCGCAGCCATTCGGCAGAAATTCCAGGCCTTCAGCCGCTATGCGGAATGGCTGACGGTATCCATGTTCATCGGCATTTTTGTGCTGTTCGTGATTTCTGTTTTTCAGCGCTATGTGTTGGTTCAGCCGGTCAATTGGGTGGACGAATCCATTTTGATTTTGTTTTTGTGGTCAACCTTTTTGACCGAAGCGCTGGTGCTCGGCGAGCGAGAGCAAGTCACTTTTGACGTGGTGTGGGACCAATGCGGCCCCAGCGGTCGACGCTTGATCGGTCTCACCGCGTCTGTTTTGATTGTGCTGCTGTTCACAATCGCGGCGCCCACCATTTGGGGCTATGTGGCATTTTTATGGCGCGAAAAAACCAACGCGCTGGAGTGGCGCTTGGATTACGTATATGCCTGTTTTGTCATTTATTGGTTGGCTGTGATTGTTCGCGCAGCCAATCGGTTCTTGTGGCTCATCTCCGATCAATGGCCCGAACATGTCCGAGACCATAAAGCAGATGAAAAAACCAATGTGTTGGGTTGATTTTTCCGTGAGCGCCGCATGAGCACCGCTCTGATCGCCATGGGCATCGTGATCCTGGTATGCGCTCTGCTGCGTTTTTCCATCGTCTTGATGATGTTCAGCAGCGGCATTGTTTACCTTTGGCTCAAAGGGCAAGACATCGGATTGATCGTCGATCAAACCTTGAACTCCATGTTCAGCATGTATGTCTTGTTGGCGGTGCCCATGTTCATTTTCGCCGGCAATGTGATGAATGCCTCCACGGTCAGCGAGCGCATTTGGAGTGCCGCCGATGTGCTGGTGGGCCGACTGCGCGGGGGCATGGGTCACATCACGGTGTTGATGAATGTGGTCATGTCCAGCATGAGTGGCAGTGCCATCAGCGACGCCGCGGGGCCCGGCATGGTGTCCATTCGCATGATGGAGAAAGTCGGGCAATATCCGCGCGGCTTGGCGGTGGCCATTGCGGCGGCAGCTGCTTGCTTGGGGCCCATCATCCCCCCGTCCATTCCCATGGTGATTTACGCCCTCATCAGCACCGCTTCCTTGGGCGCTCTGTTTTTGGCCGGTGTGGTACCGGGTTTATTGATGGCCGCGAGTTTGATGCTGTGGATTGCCTTCATTGCCCGCCAGCGCAACCTGCCCTTTGGAAAATCCATTTCCTGGTCGGAAATGCCCTTGGTGCTTTGGCGCGCCGCTTTGCCGCTGACCTTGCCGGTGATGCTGTTGGGCGGCATTTGGTCGGGCGTTTTCAGCCCGACTGAATCGGCGGCCATGGCAGGCTTGTGGGCCATCGTGATCGGCGCATTCATTTACCGCAACCTGGGCTTGAAAGCCTTGATCGCCATTTTCGCCATGTCAGCACGCCAATCGGCCGTGGTGATGATGCTCATTGCCAGCTCTTTCATCGTTAACTATGCCATCACTTCGGAGCAAGTGGCGGTGCAACTGGCCGCCTACATTGCCAGCTTGAACCTGTCTGCAATTGTCTTCATGCTGCTGGTCAATGTGATGTTTTTGATCTTGGGCACGGTGCTCGATGGCGCGGTGATGCTGCTGGTGTTCGTGCCGGTGCTGCTGCCCACCGTCAACGCCTTGGGCATTGATTTGGTGCAGTTTGGCGTGGTGGTGATTTTGAACTTCATGATCGCCATGATCACCCCGCCCTATGGTTTGATTTTGTTTGTATTGGGTTCTCTCACCGGCGTGCCGATGAAAGAGATCAACCGCGAGATATGGCAGTTTTGCATCCCCTTGAGCGTGGTGATGTTCTTGATGATCTTTTTCCCATCCATCACCCTGTGGCTGCCGCGCCAGTTTGGCTATGTCGGCTGATGGCGCTGAAAATTGAAGGCCTTTACCCCGACACAGAACTGATATGAACACCCCCCTCAATGCATTTGTCACAGGCGCCGCCCAAGGCATCGGTTTGGCGATTGCCAAACGCTTGGCCCAAGATGGTTTTCATGTGGTGGCCATGGACCGCCAAGCCGATGTGCTGGCCGCCGCTTTGAAACCCTTGCAAGCGCAAGGGCTGCGGATGAGTGCGGCGGTGGTGGATGTGTGTGATCGCGCCAGCGTGCACCAGGCCTTGCAAGCCCATGCGCGGGTGGATGTGATGGTTTGCGCGGCAGGCATCTACAACGATGCCCGGTTTTTGGAATTGACCGAGCAAGCCTTCACCCAAATGTTACAAGTCAATGTGGTGGGCACCTTCATTCCTGCGCAAGAAGCCGCGCGGCGCATGGTGGCGGGTGGGCGCATCGTGACCATTTCTTCGCGGGGTGCTTTGGGCGGCACCCGCTTTGCCCACTATGTGGCGTCCAAAT
Organism: Pseudomonadota bacterium; assembly: GCA_041174965.1. Classification (GTDB taxonomy): domain Bacteria; phylum Pseudomonadota; class Gammaproteobacteria; order Burkholderiales; family Burkholderiaceae_C; genus Limnohabitans. Next base: position 7,094 of record JBEDFU010000236.1, read on the forward strand.
CGGCCGTGGTTGGACTGACACGGGCCATGGCGATGGAGTTGCGCGACAAAGAAATTGCCGTGAACTCGGTGGCCCCCGGGTTCACCGACACGCCCATGACACGCTCCGCGCCACCCGAGATGTTTGCCCAGTGGGAAGCTTTGGAGCCACGTGGAAAAGCCGCTTCGCCCGACGAAATCGCGCATGCGGTGTCTTTCTTGGCGTCGCCCCAAACCCACTTCATCACCGGTCAAACCCTGTTTGTGGACGGCGGAAAATCGCTGGGGGGATTGAGCATCTGAACCCCAAGCCTGTGAAAGGCCTGGGTTCAGCGTGGCCAGAGGTCTGCCGGGGCAAAGCCCTGGCAGAGAGTTAAACGCTTTAAGCCGGGATCAGCAGCAGAGCGCAGGCACGGGCGGCCTCTGGGCTCAAGTCTTGCCCACCAGCCACTTTGCCCCAGCCGCCTTTTTCAATCAGGTTGCTGCGTGACCATTCATCGGTTTTCTTCAACTCCACCAGATTGGCTGCATATTTGCCGTCTTGCTTGAAGGCCGTGGCACACACGGGGGCCATGGCCGCGGTCAATGCCGTGGCCACCTTGACACTGGCAATGGCATCGGTTTGGCTGGCGGTGTGCCAACCTGAAAAACTAAAACCCACCACCGACAAAATCACTGCGCCAGCGACAGCACCCCATAAAACGGGCTCAGTTTGAGCAGGCCATTGAATCATGTGAACTTTCTTGAATGAGCGGAAAACACTTCCGAGGTGGGTGAACCTAATGTACGCCTGTGGGCTCAGCTTGGGGGCTTATATATATTTGTTTTATTCCAAGCACTAGCGACTGTTCAGAGGGGGTTTGTGCTAAGTTGCCAGCACCACGTCTTTGAATCCCCAACCCAACACAACCATGACTGCTTCAAGCACACTCCCCCCACCCAATCTGAGCCATGATGAGCAACATTTATTGCACAGCTTGCGCCAACATCGGCAAACCCATCGGCGCATCCAAATGCCAGTGCCGGCACCTGCGCCGCAAGCGCCAGCGCCCTTGACTTGGGGGCAAAAGGTGGCCGATCAGGTGGCGGCCACGGTGGGGTCATGGCGCTTCATCATCATTCAAAGCACATTGATCGTGCTGTGGATCAGCTGGAACACGCAAACCAGTGGCCCGTGGGACCCCTATCCGTTTATCTTGCTCAATTTGATGCTCTCATTCCAAGCCGCCTATACCGCGCCGGCCATCATGATGAGCCAAAACCGATTGGCCGAAACCGATCGGCGCCGCGCTGACAACGACTACGAGGTCAATGTCAAGGCCGAATTGGAAATTGAGCTGCTGCACGAAAAAGTGGATTTGCTGCGGGAACAAGAACTCAAGGCCTTGGCCGACTCGGTGCACCGCTTGTCCAAACAAATCGAAACCCTGCTGGCAGCAGGCCAGCGTTAAAGCTTATTTCGCACCCGGCAATTTGCCACCACTTTTCACGCACTCATCGATGGTTTTGAACTCGGTGAATTTTTTCGTGCGCTCATAGCTGGGGCTGCTCTTGTCGTGGCAAATGCCCGAGTCCGATTTTTTCACCACGGGTTCAGCCGCCGCCGCAGTTTTGGCGGGCAAGGTGCCGCCGCTCTTCACGCATTCGTCCACGGTTTTGAAGGCGGTGAACTTTTTGGTGTTGCCATAGCTGGCACTGGTTTTGTCGTGACAAATGCCCGTGTCAGACTTTTTCACCGCTGGTTCTTCGGCTGGTTTGGGATCAGCGGCCAGGGCCAAACCCAGGCTCAAGCCGAAAAGAAGGGTTGTCAAGCATCGAAAATTGGTTTTTCTCATGTACTTCTCCTGGTGATAAAAAAACGCGTGGTGATCCAGGGAAACCAAAGGGTACGGATCACAGCCGGGTGACTTTGGCTTGCAACAAAGCACTTTGCCCACGGGCCAAGGCGGCCAAACAGCGTTCAATGGCAGCGGGTACTTCGGCAGGGTCGCTGACCCACTCCCCATGGGCGCCAGCTGCCTGGGCCACCATGGCGAAGTTCATGTCGGGCGCCAAGTGGGCTTCATAGGCTTGGGTGGCTTTGGCCACCCCTTCGGGGAAAACGCGCAGCGTGGCTTCTTTGACCGCGGCCCAACCACCATTGTCGAGCACGATGGTGAACACCGGCAAGCCGTATTGCTTGGACACGGCCATGCTGGACTGCGGGTTGCCGAAATAAAACGAGCCATCGCCCGAAAAAGCCACCACGCAACGATTCGGTTGGGCCAACTTGATGCCCAAAGCCATGCCCGCTGAAAAGCCCAATCCACCACCGGCCAAACCCACGTGGGAGCCCGGCACCGTGCGCGGCACTTGCATCGCCACCACGGGGGCGTTGCGGATGGCTTCGTTGAGCACGATGGCATCTGCCGGAATGGCATGGGCCACAGCTGCACACAAAAAATGGGGGTTGATTTGCCCGACTTTTCCTGGGTCTGCGGCCAAATCGGTGGCGCGTTGACGACGCTGTTGTCCCTCCTGGGCC
>JBEDFU010000237.1:0-2870 GCA_041174965.1 Pseudomonadota bacterium
TTCTCTTGGCTTGGGATGAGCGCTGGGCTTTGCTCACCGTGGTGATTGCCTGCTTCAGCCGTGCGATTGCCGAGGTCGGCGCAGTGATGGTGGTGGGCGGCAACATCGACGGCTTCACCCGCGTGATGACCACCGCCATTGCCTTGGAAACCAGCAAGGGCGACTTGCCCTTGGCTTTGGCCCTGGGCATGGTGCTGTTGGCCGTGGTCTTGTTGTTGCACAGCGCCATGGCTGTGTTGCGCCGTGGCAGCGGGCGCTCCAGCGCTTTGGGGCTGGCATGAACACCTTGTTGCGCTTGAACCAAGTCGGCTGCTCGCTCGGTGGGCACTGGGCGCTGCGCGGTGTGGATTTGCACATGGCGCACGGTGAGCGCATTGCGCTGGTGGGGGCCAATGGCAGTGGTAAAAGCACCCTTTTGCGCTTGTGCCATGGCTTGTTGGCCGCGCAAGAAGGCGCGTGTTGGCGCGACCCGCATGCTGCGCAGGCGATGGTGTTTCAGCGCCCGCACATGCTGCGCATGCCGGTGCGGGTCCATGTGGCCTTGGGGCCGTGGCTGGCCGGTCAAGCTTGGCGCGTGGCGTTGGCCCTGGCCGATCAGGCATTGCATCAAGTGGGCATGCACCAGGCCGCCAAGCAATGGGCCAACACCTTGTCGGGGGGGCAGCAGCAGCGCGTGGCCTTGGCCCGGGCCTGGGCCATGCAACCGCGCTTGCTGCTGCTCGATGAGCCCACCGCCAGCCTGGACCCCAGCGCCAAGCGCGATGTGGAGCAACTGTGGGCCCAATTTCTCAGCGACGCGGGCCAGGCCATGGGCCAACCAGATTTGGCTTCAGCTTCGGATCACCCATCAACGCCAGACCACCCCCGCCAGGCCGTGGGCGCACCGGTGAGTTGTTTGTTCAGCAGCCACAACCTGGGCCAGGTCAAACGCTTGGCCAGCCGGGTGATTTACCTCGAGCGAGGGCGCATCTTGGCCGACCTGCCGGTGGGTGCGTTTTTCAACAGCGATTTGTCGCAAACCCACCCGCAAGCGGATTTGTTTTTAAAAGGGGAACTGAGATGACGGTCCATTGTGATGCTGGCGCCCTGCGCCGTGTTTGGCCTGCTGCCTTGCTGGGCTTGTGCCTGGCGCTGAGCCAGGCGGTGGCCTGGGCGCAAATCACCTTGGTCATGGCCTCCACCACGTCCACCGAGCAATCGGGTTTGTTTGGTCATTTGCTGCCGGCCTTCAAAGCCGCTACCGGTGTGGACGTGAAAGTGGTGGCTTTGGGCACGGGTCAAGCCCTGGACATGGGTCGGCGCGGCGACGCCGATGTGCTGTTTGTGCACGACCCGGTGGCCGAAGAAAAGCTGGTGGCCGATGGGTTTGGCCTGCAACGCTGGCCGGTGATGTACAACGACTTTGTGCTGATTGGCCCCGGCAACGACCCCGCCCAGGTGCGCGGCAAAGACATTGCGCAGGCCTTGCAAAAGGTCGCCCAAAGCCAAGCGGCGTTTGTATCTCGCGGCGACAAGAGCGGCACCCATGCGGCCGAGTTGCGCTACTGGGCCATGGCGGGCACCAGCCACATGGGCGCGGGCTACAAGGCCTGCGGATGCGGCATGGGGCCGGCACTGAACATGGCCGCCTCCATGGGGGCTTATGTGCTGGCCGATCGGGGCACTTGGTTGAGCTTTAAAAACCGCGCCGACCTGGCGGTGTTGGTGCAAGGCGATGAGCGCCTGTTCAACCCCTATGGGGTGATCGCGGTCAACCCGGCCAAGCACCCGCATGTCAAGGTGAAAGAAGCGCAGCGCTTCATTGATTGGGTCACCTCACCGGCTGGCCAGGCACACATCGCGGCCTACAAAATTGGCGGCGAGCAACTGTTTTTTCCCAGCGCGAAACGCTGAAGGACGGGCGTTTCAGGCGCGCGCAACCCAAGCTTGAAACGACCAGATGCCCGCCACCGTCAAGACCAGCGAGCCCAATAAATGCATGGCCGCTGTGCCCAGCGCCAACACATAGCGTGATTGCATCAGCATGGCCACCACCTCGGCGGAAAAGCTGGAAAACGTGGTCAGTGCCCCCAAAAAACCGGTCACCAGTGCCAAGCGCCAAGCTGGGTCCAGTTCGGGCAGATGGTCGAACAAGGCCACGCACACGCCGATCAAATAGCCGCCCACCAGATTCGCGGCCAAGGTGCCCCAGGGAATGGCCGCGCCGGTGTTGAGCCACAAGCCCAATTGCCAGCGCGCCAAAGCACCCACACACGCGCCCAGGCAAATCGCCAGCACCGCCAAACTCATTTGTTTTCACCCATCACCAGGTCGGGCAAAAAGGTGACGATGCTGGGGAACAAGGTGACCAAGACAATGCACACCACCAGGCACAAAAAGAAGGGGATGGCGGCGCGCGCAATGGTGTTGCTGTCTTTGCCGGTCATGTTTTGCAGCACAAACAGATTAAAGCCCACCGGCGGCGTGACCTCGGCGATCTCGACCAGCAGCATGATGAAGATGCCAAACCAAATCAAATCAAAACCAGCCTTTTGGATCATGGGCAGCACCACAGCGCTGGTCAGCACAATCATGCTGATGCCGTCCAAGGCGGTGCCCAAAATCAAATAGATCACGGTGAGCACCGCGATCAAGGCCAAGGGGGAGAGTTGCATCGCGTTGACCCATTCGGCCAGCTCGCGGGGGATGCCGGTGAAGGCCATGGTCTTGGTCAAAAACGCCGCACCGGCCAAGATGAACATGATCATGCAGCTGGACCGGGCCGTGCCCATCAAACCCTCTTTGAAGTTGGCCCAGGTCAGGCTGCGGCTCCATGCCGCCAAGGCCAATGCGCCCACCACGCCGTAGGCGGCGCATTCGGTGGCCGTGGC
>JBEDFU010000238.1:0-3148 GCA_041174965.1 Pseudomonadota bacterium
GGTCGAGCGGGGTCGCGCCTGGGGCCAAGAGCAGCCTGGCGCTTTGCGCGCTCGCAGCGACGCTTGTCAAGCCCAGGACCTGGCGATTCTGGTTTACACCTCGGGCACCACTGGCAAACCCAAGGGCGCCATGCACAGCCATGCTGGACTGGTGTATGCGGTCCGCGGCTTCAACACCTTGGCGCGCCAAGATGCACGCGACGATCGCATGTGCTTTTTGCCACTGTGTCACATTGTGGAGCGCATTGGCGGTGAGTACCATGCGCTGTACACCGGGGCGGTGCTCAATTTTGTGGAGAACCCCGAAACCATCCCCGAGAACGTGCGCGAAATCGCGCCCACGGTGTTTGTGGCCGTGCCCCGGGTGTGGGAGAAGTTTTACTCCAGCGTGATGATCGCCCTCAAAGAGTCCAGCCCACTGCAACAAATGACATATGCCTGGGGCATTGGGGTGGGCCAGCGGATCGCCGAGCGGGTGCTAGCCCAACAAGCGGTTTCCTGGGTATTGAAGTGCCAATTCACGCTGGCCCGCTGGTTGGTGCTCAACAACGTGCGCAAGCTCATTGGCATTCACCGCGCCCGCATGCTGATCTCTGGCGCCGCACCCATTTCGCCCAGCTTGATCAAATGGTATTTGTCGCTCGGCGTACCCATGTTGGAAGCATGGGGCATGACCGAAACCTGTGGTGCCGCGACCTCCATGACCGCTGCACGCATCAAGCCCGGCTCCATTGGGCCAGCAGCTGCCTTCAACGAGGTCCGGTTGGACCCCAGCACCCATGAGTTGTTGGTGCGCGGGCCCAATGTGTTCATGGGCTATTTGAATTTGCCAGACAAAACCGCTGAAGCCCTGGATGCCGATGGCTGGCTGCACACCGGCGATGTGGGGGAGGTCGACGCCGATGGTTACTTTCGGATCACCGACCGGATGAAAGACATCATCATCACCGCTGGTGGCAAGAACATCACGCCCAGTGAATTTGAAAACGAGTTGAAGTTTTCACCCTACATCACCGATGCGGTGCTGATCGGTGACCAGCGGCCTTACCTGACCGCCATCATCATGATCGACCAAGACAATGTCGAAAAATTCGCCCAGGATCACGATGTCCCTTTCAGCAACTATGCCAGCCTGACCCAAAGCCAGGCTGTGCTGGACTTGATCCAATCGGTGGTGGACCAAGCCAATGCCCAGTTTGCCCGGGTCGAACAAGTCAAGAAGTTTTGGTTGCTAGACACCCAGCTCTCGGCAGAGGACGAAGAACTCACCCCCACCATGAAACTCAAGCGCCAATTGGTGCAAAAAAAATACGCCGCCCACATTGAGGCCATGTACCGTCCCTGAAGACCCACAGGCCTACGGGCTTACCATGGCTTGACAGGACCGCTCAGGCCAGCAGAATCTACCCACTTTTTAACCCTGGAGATCCGCATGAAATCACTCCCCCACATCCGCATTGGGATGGCCTTGATGGCTTGCTTGAGCGCACCCATGGCTTTGGCGCAATCACAAGGCGTGAGCAAGACCGAAATCAATCTGGGTTCGATCCAAGACCTCTCCGGCCCCTTGGCAGGCTTTGGCAAACAGGTGCGCTTGGGCATGTTGCTGGCCGTGGACGAACTCAACGAGCAAGGCGGCATCAATGGCCGCAAGCTCACCATCAAAATCGAAGACTCTGGCTACGACCCAAAAAAAGCGTTTTTGGCTGCCCAAAAACTGGTCAACCAAGACAAGATTTTTGCCATGGTGGGGCACATTGGTACCGCTCAAAATTTGGCCGCCATGCCGGTGCAGTTTGAAAAGAACGTGGTCAACTTCTTTCCCGTCACTGCCGCGCGTGAAATGTTTGAGCCCTTTCACCGCCTGAAGTATGCATTTGCTGCCACCTATTACGACCAAGTGCGGGTGTCCACCGCCATGTTGGTCAAAGAAAAAGGCGTGAAGAAAATTTGCACCCTGTACCAAGACGATGAGTTTGGCCTGGAAGTTGTGCGTGGGGCAGAGGCAGGGCTCAAGTCCATCAACATGGAATTGGCCGAGCGCACCACCTACAAGCGCGGTGCCACCGACTTCTCGTCGCAAATTGCCAAGCTCAAGTCATCGGGTTGCGAGATGGTGGTGCTGGGCACCATCATCCGTGAAACCATTGGCGCCATTGGCGAGTCGCGCAAGACCGGTTTTAATCCGGTTTTCCTGGGTTCATCAGCGGCCTATACCGACTTGATCCACAAGTTGGGCGGCAAAGCCATGGATGGTTTGTATGCCGCCATGACAGCACAACACCCCTACTTGGATGAGGCTTCGCAGCCGATTCGTTTTTGGGCCAATAAATACAAAACCAAGTTCAACGAAGACCCCACCGTTTTCTCGGTCTACGGCTATAGCGCGATCAACAACTTTGCCACCGCCGCGCGCAAAGCTGGCACCAACCTCAGCACGGACAGTTTCATCAAAGCCATGGACACCATGGTCTTTCCCAAAGACATGTTTGGCGGGCCTGAGCTGACCTTTGGACCTGAAAAACGCCTGGGCAACTATTCGTCTCGCTTGTCACAAATCCAAGACGGCAAATGGAAGGTCACGACCGACTATTTCAAATAAATCTTTCACACGCTTCTTCTAAAACCCCGCTGCATACAGCGGGGTTTTTTCATGCCCGGTCAGGACACAATGAATGCGGCGGCACCGGTGGCGATGAGTTCCTCACCGGGGCCCCAAAAAGACATTTGCAAATTGGCTACGCGAGAGCCCAAGCGCAGCACCTGGGCACGCACTTCAAAGCGCTCCCCGATGGCTTGGCGCAAATAATCCACTCGCATATCAATCGTGCCCAAGCGATCAAAGCGGTGCAAGCGTTTGGCAACGGGCTCATCCATGTGCTTGGCACCCAAAGCGGCCATCACCGCCAAACCCGCCACACCGTCCATGCACGAAGCAATCACCCCGCCGTGCAAACGTTGATGACCGTAGTGGCCAATCAAGTCGGGGTGCATGGCCATGTGGCAGCTCACCTCCGTGGGCGTGACCCGGTCAACGCGCAAACCCAGCACCCGATTGAAACAGATTTTTTCTTCAAAGATAAGCCTCAATCCCTCTATGAACTCGGGCTCATAAACCACCGCTGATGGGGGCGTCTTTTTCATTTGT
>JBEDFU010000239.1:0-3793 GCA_041174965.1 Pseudomonadota bacterium
AGAACAGCAAGTCCAGACTCGGAGAGATGGTGCGTGGGTCTTCCATCATGTAGGTGATGAGCTTGCGCACAAAACCATCAAACTCTTGGTCGATCAAATCGTCTTCTTTCAAAATCACCAAAGCTGTCTGTACATCCAAGCGCGCCAAGGCATCGAGGGCCTTGCGCAGCAAGCCCGAGGCCAACTCAGAGGCCACATTCAACTCCGAGCAGGGCAAAGCCCGGGCTGAGCCACTTTCGATGATGGACTTGACCATGCGTGCAATTTTTTCAGCCTCATCACCCACCCGCTCCAAATTGGCCGTGGTTTTGGACATGGCCATGAGCAAGCGCAAATCTCGGGCGGTCGGCTGGCGGCGCCCAATCACAGAGGCGATGTCGTGGTCGATCTCGACTTCCATCAAATTGACTTTTTGCTCGGCCTCGACCACTGCATTGGCCACGTCCATATTGAAGTGCGAAAGGGCGAATATGGCTTGACGGATTTGAGATTCCACCAAACCGCCGAGCTCCATGACCCGAGAGGAAATGTTGTGCAATTCATTGTCAAACTGACTCGATAAGTGCTTGTCCATGGTTTGCCTTTGTATCAGCCAAAGCGGCCGGTGATGTAGTCTTCAGTTTCTTGCCGTTTGGGTTTCATGAAAATGGCCTCAGTTTGGCCAAATTCGATCAATTCACCCAAATACATGTAAGCGGTGTAGTCTGACACCCTGGCAGCTTGTTGCATATTGTGGGTGACGATCACCACCGTGTAATCATTTTTCAGGGTGCTGATCAACTCTTCCACTTTGCCGGTGGAGATAGGGTCCAAGGCCGATGTGGGCTCATCGAGCAACAACACCGACGGTTTGACAGCAATGCCCCGAGCAATGCACAGGCGTTGCTGCTGACCACCCGACAAAGACAAACCACTTTGTCCCAATTTGTCTTTGACTTCATTCCAGATGGCCGCTTTGCTCAGCGCCCACTCCACCCGGTCGTCCATGTCTGATCGGTTCAATTTTTCATACAAGCGGACCCCAAAGGCGATGTTGTCATAAATCGACATCGGGAATGGCGTCGGCTTTTGGAACACCATGCCCACACGCGCACGCAACAAATTCAAATCTTGGCCAGGATCCAAAATATCTTGGCCGTAGAGTTTGATTTGTCCCACGGCACGTTGCCCTGGGTACAAGCTGTACATGCGGTTAAAGGTGCGCAACAAGGTCGACTTGCCGCAACCAGACGGGCCAATGAAGGCGGTGACTTTGTGCTCTGCGATGTTGAGGTTGATGTCCTTCAGGCCTTTGAAGGTTCCGTAGAAAAAATTGAGGTTGCTCACCTCGATGGCTGTTTTTTCTTCCATGATGGGCGTGGTGGGCATGCAATGAACTCCTAATGTTCAGGATTGGACTTTGTCGCGAAAGAAGACACGCGCCAAGATATTGAGGAACAAGACCGTCAAAGTGATGAGCAAAGCCCCACCCCAGGCCAAACGCACCCAGTTGTCATAAGGGCTCATGGCAAACTGGAAAATCACCACCGGCAAATTGGCCATGGGGGCGTTCATATCGAGGGAGAAGAACTGGTTGTTCAACGCAGTGAACAGCAAAGGAGCCGTCTCTCCGCTGATGCGCGCCAGCGCCAACAACAAACCGGTGATCACCCCAGTTTGCGCGGCCCGCAGCGTGATCAACGTGGCCACCTTCCAGCGGGGTGCACCCAAGGCGAAGGCAGCTTCGCGCAAGCTGCCAGGAACCAAGCGCAACATGTTTTCGGTGGTGCGAACCACCACGGGAATGGCGATCAATGACAAGGCCATGGACCCAGCCCAACCGGAGAAATGCTTGACTTGGGCCACCCAAATGGCATACACAAAAAGACCCAAAACAATTGATGGCGCCGACAACATGATGTCAGTCACAAATCGGGTCACACTGGCGGTTTTGCTTTGATCACCATATTCGGCCAAGTAAACCCCAGCCAAAATGCCAATCGGTGTGCTGACCAAAGCGGTAACGGCCACCATCATCAAACTGCCCACGATGGCATTGGCCAAGCCGCCGCCCTCGGATCCGGGTGCAGGAGTGGATTGGGTGAACATGGCCCAGTCGATGGACTGCAAGCCGTTTTTGAACAGCACGAACAGTATCCACAACAACACAAACAAGCCCAATGCCATGGCCAACATGGACAAAGTCAGACCCACTTGATTGGTCAAGCGCCGGCGTTTATATAGATTCAAGTCCATGATTTTTCTCTTGCCTTAGGTTTTCGCGCCTTTGGACTTCTCTGTGCGGGCCATCATCCATTTGGCCAAAGCCAACACCACGAAGGTGATGACAAACAGTAGAAATCCCAATGCGAACAAGGTGGACAAATGGAAGTCATCGGCTTCGCCAAACTCGTTGGCCAAGGTAGAAGCAATGGAGGTGCCCGGCGAAAACAGCGAAGTGCCCAAACGCTGAGAGTTACCAATCACAAAGGTCACCGCCATGGTCTCACCCAAGGCCCGACCCAAGCCCAGCATCACCCCGCCGATCACACCCTTTTGGGTATAGGGCAACACAATGTTGCGCACCACCTCCCAGGTTGAGCAGCCAATGCCATAGGCCGATTCACGCAATACCGGGGGAACAATTTCGAACACATCGCGCATCACGGCGGCGATGAAGGGCAAAATCATGAAGGCCAACACAATGCCCGCAGCCAAAATACCAATGCCATTCATGGCGCCACCAAACAAACTGCTGAAGATCGGCATTTGCCCCAGGGTGGACTGCAAAGCAGGCTGGCCGTACTCGGCAAACAGCGGCGCAAACACAAACAGACCAAACATGCCGTAAATGATGGATGGCACTGCCGCCAACAATTCAATGGCCGTACCCAAGGGACGACGCAGAGCCACAGGGCAAGTCTCAGTCAAAAACACCGCAATGCCAAACGACAGCGGCACGGCAATCAACAATGCAATGCATGCGCTGGCCACGGTACCAAAAATCGCAATAGCCGCACCAAACTCTTCGTTGATGATGTCCCACTCAACACGCCAAATAAAACCCACCCCAAATTTCTGCAAAGAGGGCCATGCGTTGATGACCAAAGACACCAATATGCCCATCAATGCGATCAGCACCAACAATGAAAATCCCAAGGTCAGGGCATGAAAGAACTTGTCTTGCAGTTGCTGCCGCTTGGCCACCGCCAAACGGGCGGCCGCACTCAGGGTCTGGGTATCGGCTGGGTGGCTCATGGGGGATGATTCAGTGAGGGCCATGGTGAAGCTTTATTAAGTTCAAAACCCCAACGCGGGCCCAACTGGGGACCTGCGTGTGGGGTTGATCATTTCAGACCAATCGAATTACTTGGCAATTTGCGACCAAACGCGCTCGCGAATTTGACGGGTTAAGGAATCAGGCAAGGCCACATAGTCCAAATCAGCGGCCATTTGCTTGCCATTTTTGAATGACCACTCAAAAAACTTCAGCGCCTCTTGCGACAAGTTTTTGTCAGTGGGATTTTTGTACATCAGGATGAAGGAGGCGGTGCTGACGGGCCAGCTGTTGGCACCCTTGGCATTGACCATGGACACACCCATGCCCGGCACGCTGAACCAATCCACACCCGCCGCAGCTGCAGCAAAGGTCAGGTCATCAGGGCTCACATATTTGCCATCGGCATTGAGCAGCTGCATGAAGTTCATGTTGTTTTTCTTGACGTAGGCATATTCCACGTAACCAATGGCGCCCTTGACGCGGTTGACGTTGGCGGCCACACCTTCATTGCCCTTGCCACCGACGGAGGATGCA
>JBEDFU010000240.1:0-4249 GCA_041174965.1 Pseudomonadota bacterium
GGGCCGATGGGGCAAATCACCACGGTGAAGGGCGCCAAGGCGTCGGGCCAGATGATGCCTTTGGCATCGTGGTTTTGCTCGATGGCAGCGGCGGGCAAGCGGGTGATGCCAATGCCATAGCAACCCATCTCGAAGTGCTTGGGCTTGCCGTCATCGGCCAAAAACGTGGCGTTCATGGCTTGGCTGTACTTGGTGCCGAGGTAAAAAATATGACCCACCTCGATGCCGCGCTCAATCGCCAACACGCCTTTGCCGTCGGGCGAGGCGTCGCCTTCCACAACATTGCGGATGTCGGCCACCATGTCGGGCTCGGGCAGATCGCGGCCCCAGTTGGCGCCGGTCATGTGAAAGTCGACCGCATTGGCACCACACACCCAGTCGGCCATCACCGCCACATCGCGGTCGATGACGATTTTTAACGGCTTTTGCAAGCCGATAGGACCTAAATAACCGGGCTTGCAACCAAAATGGTCTTCAATCTCGGCGATGGTGGCAAACCGGAAGCCTTTTTCAAAGCCTGGCAACTTGCCCACCTTGACCTCGTTCATGTCGTGATCACCGCGAACCAGTAGCAGCCAAACCTGCGATTTAACGACAACACCCTCGTTATTGAGCTCATCTGTCGCCAAAACCAGCGATTTGATGGTTTTGGTCAAAGGCAGACCCAACAGCTCGGCCACATCGGCACAGGTGCTCTTGCCAGGGGTGGGGGTTTTGGTCAATGCTTGGGTGGCGGCAGGCCGTGCGCCTTGAGGAGCCAAAGCCTCGGCTTTTTCCATGTTGGCGGCGTAGTCGCTGGTCGGGCAATAGACGATGGCGTCCTCACCCGTGGCGGCAATCACTTGGAACTCTTCGCTCAAATCGCCACCAATCGCGCCGCTGTCAGCGGCCACCGCGCGGTAACGCAAGCCAAAGCGGTCGAAGATGGCGCGGTAAGCCTGCGCCATCACTTGGTAGCTGGCCTTGGCGGCATCGGCGTCGCGGTCGAAGCTGTAGGCGTCCTTCATGATGAATTCACGCCCACGCATCAGGCCAAAGCGGGGGCGGCGCTCGTCACGGAATTTGGTTTGGATTTGATAGAGGTTTTTGGGCAGTTGCTTGTAGCTGCGCAATTCTTGGCGGGCGATGTCGGTGACCACCTCTTCGCTGGTGGGCTGGACCACAAAGTCACGGCCATGGCGGTCTTGGATGCGCAGCAACTCGGGGCCCATTTTTTCAAAGCGGCCCGTCTCTTGCCACAGCTCCGAGGGTTGTACCACCGGCATGGTCAACTCAATGGCGCCAGCGCGGTTCATCTCTTCTCGCACGATGGCCTCGACCTTGCGGATCACCCGCAAGCCCATGGGCATGTAGGTATAAATGCCTGCACCCAGCTTTTTGATCATGCCGGCGCGCATCATCAACTGATGGCTGGCCACCTCGGCGTCAGCAGGCGCTTCCTTGAGGGTAGAGATGAGGAATTGGGAGGCTTTCATGGGAGGGGAAGGTTCCGAATGGCGGGGGCTGGCACTGGGGTCTATCCCCTTGATGGGGCAGACGGTCTGTGCATAATGGGATCAGTTTAAGAATTTTGAGGTTTGATTATGCTTGACCGTGAAGGGTTTCGACCCAACGTCGGCATCATCCTGCTCAACCAGAAAAACCAGGTGTTTTGGGGCAAGCGCATTCGCACCCACAGCTGGCAGTTCCCCCAAGGGGGAATCGATAGAGGCGAAAGCCCTGAGCAGGCCATGTACCGCGAACTGCACGAAGAAGTGGGTTTGCAACCCGACCATGTGCGGGTGGTGGCGCGCACCCGCGACTGGTTGCGCTACGAGGTGCCCGACCGCTATGTGCGGCGCGAAGCGCGTGGACATTACAAAGGTCAAAAGCAAATTTGGTTCTTGCTGCAAATGCAGGCCCACGACTGGCAACTGAATTTGCGCGCCACCGATCACCCCGAATTTGACGCTTGGCGCTGGAACGATTACTGGGTGCCCTTGGACGCGGTGGTGGATTTCAAACGCGGGGTTTATGAGATGGCGCTGACCGAGTTGTCGCGCTACCTGCCACGACAAGATGGGCGCCCAAGGCTTTATCGGACCACGCCCCGCATGGGACACATCGATTCACAGGGTTTGCATCCCCACGGGATGGAACTGCCCCCAGGTGGCAGCTTTGACCCACACCCGGACGGCAAAACCTAAGGCCCGTCTGCATTGGCCCGTGCTTTTCTTGCGACGCTTCTTAGGGAATCACCAAGGGCAGCAAAACCAAATTGTCGCGGTGCACCATCTCGGACTCGGCCACATAGCCCAACAGGCTTTCAATGTCGGTGGATGGCTTACGGCACAACAAGCGCGCTTCGGCACTGGCGTAGTTGGCCAAACCACGGGCGATTTCTAGCCCATCGGTCGATCGAATGGCGATCACATCGCCGCGCGAAAAATCGCCCTGCACAGCGGTCATGCCAATGGGCAGCAGGCTTTTCCCCTCCAAGCTCAGCTTGGCCAGTGCACCGCCATCAATCGTCACCGAGCCCCGCAGTTGCAAGTGGTCCACCATCCACTGCTTGCGGGCTTGCTGCTTTTGCGTGGGTGCCACCAACAAGGTGCCAATGGCTTCGCCATGGGCCAAGCGCAGCAGCACATCCGTTTCGCGGCCCCAGGCGATGACGGTAGAAGCGCCCGATCCTGCAGCCCGCTTAGCGGCCAAAATTTTGGTGATCATCCCGCCCTTGCCCAAGCTCGATCCAGCGCCGCCCGCCATGTCCTCTAACTTGGGGTCACCAGCCCGTGCTTGGTGAATAAAGGTGGCCGAGGGGTCGCGCCGCGGGTCAGCGCTGTACAGGCCTTTTTGGTCGGTCAAGATGATCAACGCATCCGCATCCACCAAATTGGCCACCAATGCCCCCAAGGTGTCGTTATCGCCGAACTTGATTTCGTCGTTGACCACCGTGTCGTTTTCGTTGATGACCGGCAACACACCATGTTGCAACAAGGTCAGCAAGGTTGAGCGGGCATTGAGATAGCGCTCGCGGTCGGCCAAATCGGCGTGGGTGAGCAGCACCTGTGCGCTGCCCAAGCCATGTTCGCGCAAACTCGATTCATAAATTTGTGCCAAGCCCATTTGCCCCACAGCGGCAGCGGCTTGTAATTCGTGGATTTCGTGCGGGCGGGTGGACCAACCCAAACGCTTCATGCCCTCGGCAATGGCCCCGCTGGAGACCATGATGACCTCACGGCCCTCGCGCACCAAAGCCCCCATTTGGCGACACCACTCACCGATGGCTTGTTGATCTAAGCCTTTGCCCTCGTTGGTGACCAAGGTTGAGCCCACCTTGATGACCAAGCGGCGCGCATCGCGCAAAACATGGGCAGCGTTGTCACTCATCGGTGAATCGCCAATCACATGGGGGTGGAAGGCACATCGGCCGCAGTGCCCGCAAATCGCGGATCGACATCGACCGGTGCCAAGGTGGACAGGTGCTGGGCGTGCAAATATTTATAAATGGCTTTGGACAAAGCGTCACAACCATCATGGGTGAGGGCTGAAATTTCAAATACCGGCCCCTTGTATCGCATGCGGCGTACAAAATCTTTGACCATTGCCACCCGCTCATCGGCGTCCACCATGTCAATTTTGTTCAGCACCAACCAGCGTGGCTTTTCATACAAGGCTTGGTCATATTTTTTCAACTCACCCACGATTGCCTTGGCTTGTGCCACAGGGTCGATGTTGTCGTCAAAGGGCGCAAAGTCCACCATGTGCAACAGCAATCGGGTGCGCTGCAAGTGGCGCAAAAACTGATGGCCCAAACCGGCCCCCTCAGAAGCGCCTTCAATCAGGCCTGGAATATCGGCAACCACAAAGCTCTGCTCTGGGCCGACCCGAACCACACCCAAATTGGGGTGCAAAGTGGTGAAGGGGTAATCGGCGATCTTGGGTCGGGCGTTCGAAATGGCGGTGATGAGCGTGGATTTGCCCGCATTGGGCATGCCCAGCAAACCCACATCGGCCAAGACTTTGAGTTCGAGTTTGAGGTTTTTGCGCTCGCCCGGCCATCCCGGTGTTTTTTGGCGCGGCGCACGGTTGATCGAGCTTTTGAACCGCATGTTGCCAAAGCCGCCATCGCCGCCCTTGGCGATCATGATTTTTTCGCCGGGCACCAGCAACTCGTACAGCACATCACCGGTTTCAGCATCGGTGATGACCGAGCCCACGGGCATCTTCAAAGTGATGTCGTCGCCCGCGGCACCAAACATATCGG
>JBEDFU010000241.1:0-8748 GCA_041174965.1 Pseudomonadota bacterium
GGGTCCAAGCCCGCACGCGGGGCCACGTCGTGCCAGACACCAGCAGGGTCTTTGTATGGAGATGGGGTTGTTGCGCTCATTCGTTTCACATATAAAACAACGATTTACAATAGAACCATTATGGCCATTTGTGAGGCCGCGCGAAAGGGCTGCCAATGCTTTTTCACCCGGACAAACCCTTGGCACCAAAGGCCACAGAACCCCAAGGACCGACGAAAGCGCGTGTTAGCCTGTGCCACGTGGGGGCAGAGGCCACCACCACACGACCCCAACCAACCCCAGAACTGCATGTCCGATTTGCCCCGCATCCACAGCCCCGCCGTGTTGCGCGCCATCGCCCAAAACCCCAGCCAAGACTGCACCTGCGCTTTGATGCATTGCGCTGGTTGGTCCAGCATCACCGAATCCCAATGGCCGCAGGCCCAGCTGCCGGCCATTGCCAGCCTGCGTGACCCTGATCTGGCTGAGCCCACGTTTGAAGAACACCACCCCCACGGCACCCGTTACGGCGACCCGCTGGCCCCTGTTTCGATCGCTCACTTTCCCACCAACCGGTGTGCGCTGCACGCTTGCCAACGGTGTGGCCAACATGTGTTGCGCTATACCGAGTTTGGCGGTTATTACATTGATCACCGCGCCCGCCGCTTAGACCCAGCGGTCATTGTTGACACCGCCTGAATGCAGGTGACACCCCGGGTTTTGACCCTCGAACACTGGGCCTAAAATCCGCCCTCTTTGGCCAACCTACCAGGACAACCCCATGGGACGCACGCTCTACGACAAAATTTGGGATGAACACCTCGTCACTTCAGAGGAAGATGGCACCGCGGTGCTGTACATCGACCGCCATTTGGTGCACGAAGTGACCAGCGCCCAGGCCTATGAGGGCCTGCGGGTGGCCAAGCGCAAGGTGTGGCGTGTGAGTTCAGTCATCGCCACCGCCGACCACAACACCCCCACCACGGATTGGGAGTTGGGTTATGACGGCTTGACCGACCCCATCAGCAAAGAACAAATCACCACCCTTGACAGCAACATGGCCGAGCACGGCGCCGCCGCCTACTTTCCCTTTCTGTCCAAGCGCCAAGGCATCGTTCACGTGATTGGCCCAGAGAACGGCGCCACCCTGCCGGGCATGACGGTGGTGTGCGGCGATTCGCACACCTCCACCCATGGCGCGTTTGGTGCATTGGCCCACGGCATTGGCACCTCGGAGGTGGAACATGTGCTGGCCACCCAAACCCTGCTGACCAAAAAAGCCAAGAACATGCGCATCCAAGTGGATGGCACCTTGCCCAAAGGGCTCACGGGCAAAGACATGGTGCTGGCCATCATTGGCAAGATCGGCACCGCTGGTGGCACTGGCTTCACCATTGAATTTGCTGGCTCTGCCGTGCGTGCGCTGAGCATGGAAGGTCGCATGACCTTGTGCAACATGGCCATCGAAGCCGGCGCCCGCGCGGGCTTGGTGGCGGTGGACGACAAAACCATCGAATACCTGCGCGGCCGCCCCTTGTCGCCCAAGGGCGTTGAATGGGACCATGCGGTGGCCTACTGGAAAACCTTGCAATCCGACCCAGACGCCCACTTTGATGCCGTGGTGCAACTGAATGCTGCAGAGATTGCGCCGCAAGTCACCTGGGGCACATCGCCCGAGATGGTGCTGTCCGTGCTCGACCGCGTGCCCGACCCCGACAAAGAAAAAGACGCCAACAAGCGGCTCGCCATTGAGCGTGCCCTGACCTATATGGGGCTGCAACCCGGCAAGCCCATCGCCGACATCACCGTGGACAAAATCTTCATCGGCTCATGCACCAACAGCCGCATTGAAGACATGCGCGAAGCCGCTGCGGTGGTCAAGCGCCTGGGCCAAAAAGTGGCGCGCAACGTCAAGCTGGCCATGGTGGTGCCCGGTTCTGGATTGGTCAAAGCGCAGGCCGAAAAAGAAGGGCTGGACCAAATTTTCAAAGGCGCCGGTTTTGAGTGGCGCGAACCCGGCTGCTCCATGTGCCTGGGCATGAACGCCGACCGCTTGGAGCCCGGCGAGCGCTGCGCCTCCACCAGCAACCGCAATTTCGAAGGCCGCCAAGGCACCGGTGGGCGCACCCACTTGGTCAGCCCCGCCATGGCCGCTGCCGCCGCCATTCACGGCCATTTTGTTGACGTGCGCCAATTTGTTTGAAAGCCAAGACCATGAATAAATTCAATGTGCACAAAGGCCTGGTCGCCCCCATGGACCGCGAAAACGTCGATACCGACGCGATCATTCCCAAACAGTTTTTGAAGTCGATCAAAAAAACCGGCTTCGGCCCCAACTTGTTTGACGAATGGCGCTACCTCGACAAAGGTGAGCCCGGGCAAGAACATGTCCAGCGCAAGGTCAACCCCGACTTCATCTTGAACCAAGCCCGTTACCAAGGCGCGTCCATCTTGTTGGCGCGCAAAAACTTTGGCTGCGGCTCTTCGCGCGAACATGCGCCTTGGGCCTTGGAGCAATACGGCTTTCGCGCCATCATCGCCCCCAGCTATGCCGACATCTTTTTCAACAACAGCTTCAAAAACGGCTTGCTGCCCATCGTGCTGCCCGAGACCATCGTCAGCCAACTGTTCGACGAGTGCTTTGGCTTTCCGGGTTATCAGCTGACAGTTGACTTGGACCGCCAAGTGGTGGTGCGCCCCCAAGGCGAAGAAATCCCCTTCGAGGTGCAACCCTTTCGCCGCTATTGCCTGATGAATGGCTTGGACGACATTGGCCTGACGCTGCGCCACGCCGACAAAATTCGCGACTTTGAGGCCGCACGCCTGACCGCCAAACCTTGGTTGGCGCAAACCTTGCCGGAGAGCTTCCGATGAAAATTGCAGTTCTGCCTGGTGACGGCATTGGCACCGAAATAGTTGCCGAAGCCGTCAAAGTCCTGAAGGTTCTGGGCTTGCCCCTGGAAATGGAAACGGCTTTGGTGGGTGGTTGCGCCTACGACGCCCACGGCCATCCCTTGCCCGAAGCCACCCTGAAGCTGGCCAAAGAAGCCGATGCGATTTTGTTTGGTGCGGTCGGTGACTGGAAATACGACACCTTGGACCGCCCTTTGCGCCCCGAGCAAGCCATTTTGGGCTTGCGCAAAAACTTAGGTCTCTTTGCCAACTTCCGCCCCGCCATTTGCTACCCCGAACTGGTCGGCGCTTCCAGCTTGAAGCCCGAGTTGATCGCAGGTTTGGACATCCTCATCATCCGCGAGCTGACCGGTGACATTTACTTTGGCCAGCCACGCGGCCGCCGCGTTTCGCCCGACGGCGCCTTCGCGGGTGCCGAGGAAGCCTTTGACACCATGCGCTACACCCGCCCTGAGGTGGAACGCATTGCCCGTGTGGCGTTTGAAGCCGCCCGCAAGCGCAGCAAGCGCGTGACCAGCGTGGACAAAGCCAATGTGCTGGAAACCTTCCAGTTCTGGAAAGACATCGTCACCGAGGTGCACAAAGACTACCCCGATGTGGCGCTGGACCACATGTACGTGGACAACGCGGCCATGCAGTTGGTGAAAGAGCCCAAGCGTTTTGACGTGGTGGTCACTGGCAATATGTTTGGTGACATCTTGAGCGATGAAGCGTCCATGCTCACTGGCTCCATCGGCATGTTGCCGTCGGCGTCACTCAACGCCAGCAACCAAGGCCTGTACGAACCCAGCCATGGCAGCGCGCCTGACATTGCGGGCAAAGGCGTGGCCAACCCCTTGGCCACCATCTTGAGCGCGGCCATGATGCTGCGCTTCAGCCTGAACCAAGAAGCGGCTGCGGTGCGCATTGAAGACGCGGTGAAAAAAGTGTTGGCCCAAGGCCTGCGCACCGGCGACATTTACAGCGAAGGCACCACCAAGGTGGGCACCGCGCAAATGGGTGACGCGGTGGTCAAGGCTTTGGCTTAAAGCCTTGACAAACGGGCCGGCCCATCAATGATGGCCGGCCAACCCAAAAGCGGGTCCCTTGCCAAGCCAATCATTCCGACGTTATGTTGGCGCTCCGCACCACGGGCCGCCAGCGCTTGATTTCACTTTGAATCAATTGACCAAAGGCCTGCGGTGTCGCCGGCGCGGCACTGGCGCCTTCTGACTGGAGGCGGGCCACCAACTCTGGCGTCGACAAGCTGTCGTTGGTGATTTGGTTGAGTTTTTTAATGATCTCTACCGGCGTCCCCGCGGGCGCCACCAAGCCATACCATTGATCGGCTTCAAAGCCTTCCAATCCTCTCACGCCTGACTCGGCCAAGGTGGGAATGTCTGGCATTGAGGCCATGCGCTTTGAACTGGATACCGCCAAGGCCTTGAGCTTGCCCGCTTTGACCATGGGGATGATGGCTGGCGCCCCCGTGAACACCATTTGAATTTGCCCCGCCACGGCGTCGGCCACGGCGGGTGCGGTGCCACGGTAAGGCACATGCACCACCCATGTTTGGGTCGCGAGTTTGAAATACTCGGTGGCCAAGTGGGCTGCGCTGCCATTGCCCCCAGAGCCATAGTTGACTTGCCCCGGTCGGGCCTGCAAATAACTCACCCACTCTGCCACATGGTTGACGGGCAATGAAGGGTGCACCGCCATCACATTGGGCACTTTGGCCACCAAGGCCACCGGCGAAAAAGAGGCCACCGGGTCATAAGGCAGCTTGGGATAAACAGCGGGTGCCACAGCCAATGTGCCCACGTGCCCCATCAACAAGGTGTAGCCGTCGGGCACCGCCTTGGCAACCCGATCCGCACCGATGGTGCCGCCTGCACCGGCAATGTTGTCCACCACCACCGCCACGCCCGAGGCTTGGCTGATTTTTTGGCCCAGGGTTCTGGCCAACACATCCGGGCTGCCACCGGGTGTGAAGGGCACCACGATGCGAATGGTCTTGGCGGGATACGCCACCTGCGCCAGGGCACAACCCGTCAAGGCCCACCACATGCACACCACAGCGGGCAGCCATTGGCACACATGGCTCATGGCTTGACTTGAAAAATGATCAATGCGCCAGGTTTCAAGGAATGTCCTTTGGATGTGCTGTTATTCATCCGAGTGGCCTTACCTCGCAACACATCAATCAAACGCCCAAGCACCCGCGCAAGTTGGGCCAATTTCACCGCGCCAAATGGCGCGACCGGGCGCATCCGACCCCGCACCGCTGGCGACCATCAGGGGCAACAAATGCTCTTCCCTGGGGTGCGACGCCACACCGCCCGGGGCCACACGCCAGCGACTCAACTGGTCGGTGCGGCTCTGCCAATCACCGCTCAGGGCTTGGTCCAGCCAATCGTGAAACGCATGCGAGGCCGGGGCTTGACCCGCGAAATCGCGCAGGTTGTGATAGCTCATTCCGGAGCCCAAAATCAACACGCCTTCATCGCGCAAACTGCTGAGCGCACGTCCCAGCTGGCTGTGCAACACGGGGTCCAGGTTGGCTTGCAAAGACATGGCCACCACCGGGATGTCGGCCTGCGGGTACATCACTTTGAGCGGGATGAACACCCCGTGGTCCCAGCCATATTCAGGGTCGATGAACGCGGGGAACCCGGCTGCCTCGAGCAAGTGGGCCGCCTGCGTGGCCAAAGCAGGTTGGCCTGGGGCTGGGTATTGCAGGGCATAGGTTTCTGGTGGAAAGCCGTAGTAGTCGTAAATCAAGCTCGGGTTTGAGCCGCTGGTGAACGATGGCACGCGGGCTTCCCAATGCGCCGTGATGATCAAAATGGCGCTGGGCTTGGCCGGCAAGTGCTGGTCGATGTCGCGCAAAAAATCTTCAGTCTGCTGAAACAGTTGCTTGCGCTCACCGGTCATGAAGAAAGAAGGGCCACCCCCATGGGGGATGTACAAGGCTGGCATGCGGGACATGTCAAATTCCCCAAGAAGAAATCATCGGTTGTCCAAGGCCAACTTGGGAACCACCCGGGCATAGATGGCGCGTTCCGAATCGACCACCGCGCGGTAATCGCTGGCATTGAGAAACGCCGGTGCAACCAAGGCCACCGCCACAAAGTTTTTGAATTCATCAGACTCAATGGCTTTTTGAAAGGCCTCATTGAGGCGCAGCACCACATCCCCCGGCAGGCCCTTTGGCGCAAAGAATCCAAAATCGGCGCGCAAGGCCAAGTCAACGCCTTGCTCTTTCAAGGTAGGTACAGCGCTCAAAGCAGCCGCCCGGGTGGCGCCAAATTGCGCAATGGCCCGCAGCTTGCCAGCCTCAACTTGGGCGTTGATCACACCAGGCGCACCAATCACCACATCCACAAAGCCGCCCATGACCGCCGTCAAAGCCGGCGCCAAGCCGCGGTGCGGCACGTGGGTGAATTGAAAACCGGCTGCATCGGCCAAGGCTTCGCCGGCCAAATGCACCGCCGTGCCATTGCCGGGGCTGCCAAAGGTCAGCTTGCCGGGGTTGGCCTTGGCATACGCCACCATTTCCCGCGCATTGCGAAACGGTGCGTCAATGCGGGCCGCCAAGTAATGGGGGGTGATGCTGGCACGGGCCAAAGGCATCAAATCATCATAAACATATGCGGGCTTGCCCACCAATGGGGCCACGGTGAGCACGGCGGGTGCTGCATACAACAAGGTGTAGCCGTCCGCTGGGGCACGGGCGACATAGGCCGCGCCAATGGTGCCCCCTGCGCCATCGCGGTTTTCAACCACCACCGATTGGCCCAGGTGCTTGGCGGCCAGCTCGGCGATTTTTCGGGCCTCGCGGTCGGTGGCACCAGGGGCATAGGGCACGACGATGGTGATCGCCTTGGAGGGGAAGCTTTGCGCTGACAGGTTCGGGCCTGTGCACAAGAGCGCACAAACCATGCCGTTGAAAAGCCCTCTCCAGCTTGAACCGTGATTGAACATCTTGCTTCTTTCTTTGATGTGAACAAAGGCCGCTCATTGGCTTGCGACCCACTGAAGCATTTTCACCCCAAAATGATTGGGCACACTTCACGCCGAAGTCCCCATGGCCAGGGCTTAGGATGCGGTCTTCTTGAAGTCATAGCGCGGGATACACCTTGATTGAACATGATTTGCAACAACTGGTCGAACGCCTGACAGAGCCTGGGTTCAGATCATCGCCCAGCGTCGAAAGACAAGCGCGCTGGCTGGTGTTGGACACCTTGGGTTGCGCCATTGCCGGTGGTCGATCGCCCACCGTGCGGGCCTGGCTGGAGGGGCAGCACCTGCGCACTGACCCTTTTGCCACCACAGACCCCGCCCCCTCCGGGCCCAGCGCAGGTGCCGCCATGGCCTTTGCCATGGCCGCTTGTTGGGACGAGGCCTGCGAGGGCCATACCCGTGCCCACGGCCGCCCTGGTGTGGCGGCCTTGGCGGCGATTTGGCCCTGGGTGCATCAATTGAATTGGGGGCAGTTGCTGAACGCTTTGGTGCTGGGCTACGAAGTGGGTGCGCGCATGGGTGCCTTGCTGCGCATTGCACCGGGCATGCATGTGGACGGCAATTGGCCATCCTTGGGCAGCGCGGCAGCGGCAGCCAGTGTCCTGCAACTCAATGCCCAGCAAACCCTGACCGCCATCCACATCGCGGCCTGCCAATTGCCCACCTCCTTGTACCGACCGATCCAAACCGGAGATACAGCGCGCAACACCTATTTGGGACACGCCGCCATGCTGGGGCAAATGTCGGCGCAAGCCGCAGCCGCGGGCATCAGCGCCCCGGCCAATGCCATTGAAAACCATTTGCAAGTGGTCTATCAAAAACCCGCACCTCCAGCATGGCAAGGCACCGATGATTTTGAAATTTTGTCTGGCTATTTCAAACCGTATGCAGCTGTGCGCCATGTCCACTATGGCGCGCAAGCTGCGCTGAACCTGCGCCCACAGTTTGTTGGGCATGACTTGGAACGCATCGACCTCTGGGTGTACCGAGAAGCCTTGACGTATTGCGGTGTGCGCCAACCCCAAACCCCATTGCAAGCACAGTTTTCACTGTCATTTAGCGTGGCCGCCATGCTCCGCTGGGGACGACTGGATTCAACGGTTTACAACAGCCCCGAGTTTGAAGACGAAGGGGTCCGCCAAATCGAAAAGAAGGTGACCATCCATGTGGATGAAGATTGGAGCCAAAAGCAATGGCGACGCGCCAAGCTGCAACTGAGGTTGGTGGATGGCCGGGTGCTGGAGAACACCTGCCAAACGGTGATGGGCGACGCCGACATGCCCTGGAGCGAAGCAGCCTTGACGCAAAAATTCATCATCAACTGCGAGGGCAGTTTGAGCCCTGCACGCAGCCTAAGCTTGGCCGACCATGTGCTTCATGCCCCTGCCCAAGCCGCCATCTTTCCCTGAGTCACTGGTCAGATGCTGGCGTGCAGACTGTCTGCTGCGTCTCAAATGCCTGGTGCGAAGCCCTCACCCAGCCCCATCATTTTGCGGTGCAGTTGTTGCCTTGCCACCGTGACCCCACAACGATCTCGTGACGTATTTCAAACGTGGTCTGGCAGGTCAGGGAGATGTTGTAAGCAGGGGAGCCCCCCACAGCTTGGGTGAAAGCGCTGTTACCTGTGAAGATGGTTTGATAAGAGGGTGCAGTGCCCGGAACCCACATCTGCCCCTGTCGCATGAAGCTGACAAATTTGCTGCCAGCGGCTTCATATTGGTTGTTTGGCGGGCCCCAGGTGCGGTAAAGGTCCAATTCAGACGCGCCCACCCAAGCGCTCAGCATTTGTTCATATTTGGCAGTCGTGGCGCAGCCCCAAAGCAACACCGCCACACATGCCAGCCACAGGCCGGG
>JBEDFU010000242.1:0-11012 GCA_041174965.1 Pseudomonadota bacterium
AGCGCTGCATGGCCATTTCGGTCGCTGTGTTGGTCGGTGATGTGGGCGAGCGCATCATGCCCAAGCTGATCGAGCGCACCAAGACCTTGAAGGTGCTCAACGGCGAAAACCTCGCCGCCGAGATGGGCCCCATCGTCACCCAAGCCGCGCACGAGCGCATCACCGGCTACATCGCCCAAGGCGAAAAAGAAGGTGCCAAGCTGTTGGTCGATGGCCGTGGCTTCAAGGGCGCATCAGCAGGCGCTGGTTGCGACAACGGTTTTTGGATGGGCGGCACGCTGTTTGACCACGTGACCACCGAGATGAAGATTTACAAAGAAGAAATATTCGGCCCCGTGCTGGCCTGTGTGCGCGTGCCCGACTTTGCCACTGCGGTGAAGATCATCAACGACCATGAGTTTGGCAACGGCGTGTCTTGCTTTACCCGCGATGGCAATGTGGCGCGTGAATTCAGTCGGCGCATTCAGGTCGGCATGGTGGGCATCAACGTGCCCATCCCTGTCCCCATGGCCTGGCACGGCTTTGGCGGTTGGAAGCGCAGCTTGTTTGGCGATATGCACGCCTATGGCGAAGAAGGCGTGCGCTTCTACACCAAGCAAAAGTCCATCATGCAGCGCTGGCCTGAGAGCATTGGCAAGGGCGCAGAGTTTGTCATGCCCACGTCCAAATAAGCGATAGATTGCTTCACTTCGTTCGCAATGACATGGTGAACGCAATGACACAAAGAATGCAATGACATGAATATCGCAATGAGATGAACGACACCACCTTCGACTACATCATCGTGGGTGCGGGCACGGCTGGTTGCCTGCTGGCCAACCGATTGAGCGCCAACGCCAGCAAGCGGGTGTTGTTGATCGAAGCGGGGCGCAAAGACGATTACCACTGGGTGCACATCCCTGTGGGCTATTTGTATTGCATTGGCAACCCGCGCACCGATTGGCTCTACCACACCGAACCCGCCGCTGGCCTGAACGGGCGCAGCCTGCGCTACCCGCGTGGCAAGGTCTTGGGTGGCTGCTCGAGCATCAACGGCATGATTTACATGCGCGGCCAATCGCGCGACTACGACCACTGGGCCGAGGTGACGAATGACGCCCGCTGGCGCTGGGACAGCAGCCTGCCCTACTTCAAATTGCACGAAGACCATTACCTTGGTGCCAACGCCTTGCACGGTGCCAAGGGCCACAAAAGCGATGTGCTCACCCTAGGCCAAAGCGTTTACCACCAGACCTTGCGACACCACAACGCCGGTGGCGAATGGCGCATCGAAAAGCAGCGCTTGCGCTGGGACATCTTGGATGCCTTTGCCCAAGCTGCCGTGCAAGCCGGCATCCCCGCCACCGACGACTTCAACCGCGGCTCGAACGAGGGCGTGGGCTATTTCGAGGTGAACCAGAAAAACGGTTGGCGCTGGAACACGGCCAAGGCTTTTTTGCGTCCCACTTGCTATGGGCGACCGAATTTCGAAATGTGGACATCGGCGCAAGTCTCCAAATTGCTGATGGACACCTTGCCCAATGGCCAGCAGCGCTGCACAGGGGTTGAGGTGTGGAACGGCCGCGAGATGGTCACCGCCCATGCCACACAGTCGGTGGTGCTGACCGCTGGGGCGATTGGTTCGCCGCAACTTTTGCAACTCTCGGGCATTGGCCCAAGCGCTTTGTTGCAACAGCACGGCATCACCCCGACAGTGGATTTGCCCGGCGTGGGCGCGAACCTGCAAGACCATTTGCAAATCCGTGCCGTGTTCAAGGTGAAGGGCGCGAAAACGCTCAACACCTTGGCCAACAGTTGGTGGGGCAAGGCGGCGATTGGCTTGGAATACCTGTTCAAGCAAAGCGGTCCGATGAGCATGGCGCCTTCGCAACTCGGTGCTTTCACCCGCAGCGACCCATCGCAGCCTTGGCCCAATGTCGAGTACCACGTTCAGCCCTTGAGCCTGGACGCATTTGGCGAACCACTGCACCCCTTCCCTGCGTTCACCGCCAGCGTGTGCAACCTGAACCCGACCAGCCGAGGCACGGTGAATATCCAAAGCGCCGACTTCAACCAAGCCCCCCAGATTGCCCCCAACTACCTGTCCACCGACGCCGACCGCCAAGTGGCTGCCGACTCGCTGCGCCTGACCCGACGCATCGCCGCACAACCCGCATTGGCCCCATACCAGCCCGAGGAATGGAAACCCGGCACTCAGTTCCAAAGCGACGATGACTTGGCGCGCTTGGCCGGTGACATTGGCACCACCATTTTTCACCCCGTGGGCACCGCTCGCATGGGGCGCTTGGACGATCCACAGGCGGTGGTCGACCCCGAATTGCGGGTGCGCGATGGGCGTGGCGGCGTGGTGCAGGGCCTGCGGGTGGTGGATGCGAGTGTCATGCCCACCATCACCAGCGGCAACACCAACAGCCCGGTGCTGATGCTGGCGGAAAAAGCCGCGGAATGGCTGGCTTTGGAAGCTGAAACACAGGCGTAGCCGGGCTTTCCCGGCGCGGGAAAGCACCTAGAAAAAAGACCTCATTCAGGGCTTACATTGGCATCACTCGTTTGGGCGTTCACGCCCAGACCGAGGGTCCGAGGAGACACATCCCGAGAAACACCACCCAGGTGTTCGATACCCAAGCACCGCTGCGGCGGTGCTTTTTTTTGTGCCCAGACAGCAAGGACAATGTGCCTATGGATGTGTTGCTGGTTTCTGTGGCGGCGGCCTTGGCCGGTTTCATCGACGCGATTGTGGGCGGCGGTGGCCTGGTTTTGGTGCCGGCCTTGTTTGCCACTTACCCGCTGGCGCACCCAGCCACTTTGTTGGGCAACAACAAAAGTGCATCGGTGTGGGGCACGTCTTGGTCCACCTGGCAATACAGCCGGCGCATCGATCTGCGCTGGTCAGCCGTGGTGCCGGGAGCAGGTGCTGCCTTGATCGGGGCCTGGCTGGGTGCGTGGGCGGTGACGGCCATTGACCCCACTTTTTTGCGCCGCGCCTTGCCCGTGGTGCTGCTCTTGGTGCTGATCTACACCTTGGCGCGCAAAGACATGGGCCGCGACCACGCCCCGCGCTGGGTGGGGCGAACCGAAGCCAGCGCCTTTGCCGTGCTGGGTTTGGTGCTCGGCTTTTATGATGGTTTTTTTGGCCCCGGCACCGGCAGTTTTTTGGTGTTTGCCTTGGTGCGGGTGTTGGGTTATGACTTTTTAAACGCCTCGGCCCATGCCAAAGTGCTCAACACCGCCAGCAACTTGGCGGCATTGCTGTTGTTTGCCCTCAAAGGCCATGTGTGGTGGCACATTGCTTTTTATTTGGCCGTGGCCAATGTGATGGGCAGCTGGCTGGGAACGCGCTTGGCCTTGAAGCATGGCGCCGGTTTTGTGCGCTGGGTGTTTGTGTTGGTGGTCTCGGCCTTGATTGTCAAGACCGGCTGGGATGCATTTATTCGCTGACGCGCTGGGCCACGCGCACACCAGCGCTGGCCTCTGCGGTATTCGCTGATGGAGTCCGCGCCCCAGAAGGCGATGAACGTTGGGCCAGGGCGGGGCTGGGTGCGCCTTTGGCATCGCTGGGCATCTCTTCTTTAGGGGCAACGGGACGCGGCGGCCAAGGCATGGTGGCCACTTCACGCGGTTTGCCCGTGGGCCGGGTGGCTTGGCCGCGCTGCACCGCCAAAATATCTTCATCGGCGGGGTAGAGGCCTTGGATCACAAAGTCAAACAAACGTCGCGCAATCGGAGCGGCATTTTGCGCCCCAAAGCCCGCGTTTTCCACCACCATGGCCAATGCGATGCGCGGCTCTTCTGCCGGCGCGTAAGCCATGAACAAGGCATGGTCGCGCATGCGCTCATCGATGCGTGCGGCGTTGTACTTCTCGTTTTGTTTAACGGTGAACACCTGCGCTGTGCCGGTTTTACCCCCGCTGGTGTAGGGCGCTCCGGCAAAACTGGAAGCCGACGTGCCCTCGATGTTCACCCCCACCAAAGTCTTGCGAATGATCTCCAAGTTCTCTGCCGACAAGGGCAGCTGACCAATGGGTTCCTTGGCCACAGGGGTGGCATGTTTGGTCTCCACATCCATCACCTCGCGCACCAAGTGGGGCTTCATTTTCAAGCCGTTGTTGACCAAAGTGGCGGTGGCATGCGCGAGTTGCAGCATGGTGAAACTGTTGTAGCCCTGGCCAATACCCAAAGAAATGGTTTCCCCTGAATACCAGCGCTGCTGCTCGGGCTTGCGGTAGGTGGTGCGCTTCCACTCGGTGGAAGGCAAGATGCCGCGCGACTCACCCAAAATATCAATGCCCGTTAATTGGCCAAAGCCCAAGGGTTTCATTTGCTCGTGGATCAAGTCCACGCCCATGTCGCGCGCCAACAAGTAGTAATAGGTGTCACACGACTGAACCACCGATTTATACATGTCCACCATGCCGTGCCCACCCTCTTTGTCGTCGCGAAAACGGTGATTACCAAACTGGAAAAAGCCTGGGTCAGAAATTTGATGCGCGGGTGTTCGTTTCCCCGTTTGCAAGGCTGCCAACGCCATGAACGGCTTGTATGTCGAGCCGGGCGGGTAAGTGCCACGCAAGGCCCGGTTGAGCAAGGGTTTGTCCAGCGATTCGTTGAGCGCTTGCCAATTTTCAGAGTCAATGCCCTCGACAAACAAGTTGGGGTCAAAGGTGGGCTTGCTGACAAAGGCCAAAACCTCACCGGTTTTGGGGTCGATGGCCACCAAGGCGCCACGGCGGTTGCCGTACAGGTCCTCGGCCAGCTTTTGCAGCTTGATGTCGATGGCCAACATGACGGTGTCGCCGGGCTTGGCCGGGCTGCTGCTCAAGCGCCGAACGGCCCGACCGCGTGCCGACGTCTCCATTTCGTGCACACCGGTGATGCCATGCAACTCTCGCTCATAGCTCTGCTCCACGCCCAACTTGCCGATGTAGTCGGTGCCCCGGTAGTTGGCAGCATCTTCCGATTCCTCCAACTTGGCTTTTTCGCTGGTGTTGATGCGGCCAATGTATCCAATCACATGGCTGGCCAACTCACCATAGGGGTAGTTGCGGAACAAACGGGCTTGGATTTCCACGCCAGCAAAGCGGTAGCGCTGGGCGGCAAACCGCGCCACCTCTTCATCGGTGAGACGGGTGCGAATCGGCACCGAGTCAAAACTCTTTGATTCATCAATCAACTTTTTAAAGCGGCGTCGGTCGCGGCCTTGGATCTCCACCACCGTGGCCAATTGATCAATGAGCGCATCCAAGGGTTGGGTCACTTTGGAGGGCGTGATCTCCAAGGTATAGGCCGAATAATTGGTGGCCAACACAATGCCGTTGCGGTCCATGATGACACCGCGATTGGGCACGATGGGCACGATGGCGGTGCGGTTGCCTTCGGCTTGTTCGTTCAAGTCTTCGTAGCGGTAGATCTGCAAATACGCCAAGCGCAATGCCAGCAAAAAAAAGGCCGCCACCACTGCCAACGATGCCACCAAGATGCGGTAGCGAAAGCGGCGCAAATCGACCTCGACGTTGCGCAAAACACTCATAACGGACGGTTTTCGTCGGGGTCCGGCGCACGCCGTTGGGGCGCCAGCAACAGAACCGACACAATGGGCCAAGCCAAAGCTTCCAACATTGGGGCCAGCAACAGCCACCAACCTGGAAACAAGCTGCCCGAGAGCATGCGCACCGACAACTCAAGCACATGGGCGAGCACAAACAAAGGCAACACCTGCAAAGACTGCGAAGGCTCTTTGAACCACAGCAGCCGGCGGTGGATGAGGGCCGCACAATAGCCCAACACGGTGTATGACAAAGCGTGTTGTCCCAGCAATGAAGACTGCTGCACATCGTTGAAGATGCCAAAGAAAAATGCCACCCCAATGCCCACCCGCTGCGGTTGGTGCACGCACCAAAAAACCAAAACTACCGCCAAAAAGTCAGGCGCCCAAGCTGCATTTCCAATCAGCAGCATGTTGAGCACCATGTTGAGCAACTGGGCCGACAACAGGCTCAAGAAGATGAACCAAGGGTTGGCAGGCAGCAACAACTGCTGGCCACGCGGCATGATCATCGCGGCCCCCCCTTGATGGGCAAGGTGCTGGGCCGCTCATGCGGCGGGCGCGGCGGCACCTGCTTACCCAAGGGTTCCAGCACCATCACATGACGCGCGCCCTGCACCCGCCCTTGCGGCTGACACAAGATGCGCGCAAACACCGACTCCGCGCGCCGCTCCACTTTCACCACCACCGCCACCGGCACACCCGGGGGATAAATGGCATCGACCCCACTGGTGGTGAGCAAGTCACCCACCTCGATATCGGCATTGGCCGCCATGTAGCGCAACTCCAGCAATGGCGCGCCACCGGCCTCACCATAAGCCACACCACGCGCACCGGTGCGGGCGTTGAGCACCGGGATGGATTGTTCGCGGTCAATGACCAAAGTGACCTCGCTGACCAAGGGCATGACGCGGGTGACCTGCCCCAACACCCCGGCTTCGTCCATCACCGGCGAACTGGGCTGCACGCCTTGCAAAGCGCCCTTGTCAATCACCACTTTGCGGGTGAAAGGGTCGGCCGAGTCATACAAGACCTCGGCAGCCAAAGCGCTGGACGTGAGCCGCTCGCGCAACTCCAGCAAGCGGCGCAACTGCTGGTTTTCCAGTGACAGTTGCTCCACCTGGCCCGAGCGCAAAGCCTGCTGCTGCAACTTGAGGGTCATGGCTTGCACTTGGGCCTGGGCATCGTCACGGCCTTCTAAAAAACGACCGGTGACATCCAACAACCATTGCGGCCGCAGCGACAGCCATTCCATGGGGTACAGCAACAAGGAAATGGTGGCTCGCAGCGGCTGGGTCACCCCATAGCGGGCATCAGCCACCATCAGCGCCACGGCCAACAGCGAAAACACCACCAACTTGGACAGCGACGACATCCCATGCTTGAAAAAAGCCGGGGGTTTGCGCTCAATGGTGCCCAGTGGCATATCGGTGGGTCAAGGGATCAAGTGAGGACAAAGAAAAGGGCCCATCGCTGAGGGCCCGTCTGGCTGCACCGGGGTGGGCTTTGCATGCACACCCGTGTGCTCACTCGCTGGTGAAGATGGAGCCCAAACGCTCCATGCGCTCCAGGGCCAAGCCACAACCGCGCACCACACAGGTGAGTGGGTCTTCGGCCACCAACACCGGCAAACCGGTTTCTTCGGCCAACAAGCGATCCAGGTCGCGCAGCAAAGCACCACCACCGGTGAGCATCATGCCGCGCTCGGCAATGTCGGCACCCAACTCGGGGGGCGTTTGCTCCAAGGCGTTTTTCACCGCCGACACGATGTTGTTGAGTGGGTCGGTCAGTGCTTCCAAAATTTCGTTGGAAGAAATGGTGAACGAGCGGGGTACGCCTTCGGAGAGGTTGCGGCCCTTGACTTCCATTTCTTTGACTTCGCTGCCGGGAAAGGCCGAGCCAATTTGTTTTTTGATCGACTCTGCTGTGGGCTCGCCAATCAACATACCGTAGTTGCGGCGGATGTAGTTGATGATGGCTTCGTCAAACTTATCGCCACCCACGCGCACACTGCCTTTGTAGACCATGCCGCCCAAAGAAATCACGCCCACCTCGGTGGTGCCGCCACCAATGTCGACCACCATCGAGCCCGAAGCATCGGACACAGGCAAACCAGCGCCAATGGCTGCGGCCATGGGTTCTTCGATCAAATAGACCTCAGACGCCCCGGCACCCAAGGCGGACTCGCGAATCGCGCGGCGCTCCACCTGGGTCGAGCCACAGGGCACGCAAATGATGATGCGCGGGCTGGGACGAAACAGCGAACGCGGGTGCACCATCTTGATAAATTGCTTGAGCATTTGCTCGGTGACGGTGAAGTCTGCGATCACGCCGTCTTTCATGGGGCGAATGGCCTCAATGTTGCCCGGCACCTTGCCCAACATGGCCTTGGCTTCGTGGCCCACGGCCTGGATGCTTTTCTTGCCTTGCGGGCCGCCTTCGTGGCGAATCGAGACCACCGACGGCTCGTCCAACACAATGCCTCGGTCGCGCACAAAAATAAGGGTGTTGGCGGTTCCCAAGTCGATTGCCAGATCGGTCGAAAAATACCGACGAAATGATCCAAACATGTCTGTCCTAACGGGGGCGCTCAATGCACCCTTGTGCGTTGCTTATCAATTCACCCGCAGGGCGCGGGTCACAAAGGCGAGATAATACCCTATCGCCTTGACAATCACGGCATTTGCCCCCTTGACAAACCCCATTTCAGCCCCGTTGCTCGCCCACTTTTTGAACACTTCGCCATGTCTTTGACCCCCACCGACATCCAGCGCTTGGCGCAACTCTCGCGCTTGTCGTTCGACGCCCCCGCCAGCCAGCGCATGCTGGAAGGCTTGAACAACTTCTTTGCTGTTGTCGAGCAAATGCGCGAAGTCGACACCTCTGGCGTGGTCCCCATGGCCCACCCGATCGACGCCATGCCCTTGGCCGAATTGGCCGCCCACGCCCCCAGCGCCACCTATGGCATGGCTTTGCGCTTGCGCGACGATGTGGTGAGCGAGCCCAACCAACGCGCGGCCAACCAACGCAGCGCACCTGCGGTGGAACGCGGTTTGTTTTTGGTGCCGAAAGTGATCGAGTAAACCATGGCCGATTTACACACTTTGGGCGTGGCGCAACTCTCGGCGCTGTTGCAAAAGAAAGAGCTGAGCGCGGTGGAACTCGCCAAGCGCATGCTCGCGCGTTTGGGCCGCAACCCACACAACGCATTTTTGAGCGTGGACTCGGAAGTCACTTTGGCACAAGCCGCCGCTGCCGACCAGCGCTTGGCCGCAGGTGACGCATCGCCCTTGCTGGGCGTGCCCATTGCCCACAAAGACATTTTTGTCACCACCGATTTCCCCACCACCGCCGGTTCGCGCATTTTGGAGGGCTACCGCTCGCCCTTCAACGCCACCGTGGTGCAGCGCTTAAGTGACGCTGGCATGGTGAGCCTGGGCAAACTCAGTTGCGATGAATTCGCCATGGGTTCGGCCAATGAAAACGTGGCCGTGCCCTCGGCCAATCCCCAAGCCGTCACCAACCCCTGGGATGTGAGCCGCATCCCAGGCGGTTCTTCAGGCGGCAGCGCCGCAGCAGTCGCTGCGTGTTTGACCCCTGCCGCCACCGGCACCGACACCGGCGGGTCGATTCGTCAACCGGCGGCGTTTTGCGGCATCACCGGCATCAAGCCCACTTATGGTCGGGCGTCTCGTTACGGCATGGTGGCATTTGCGTCCAGCCTCGACCAAGCCGGCCCCATGGCCCGCAGCGCCGAAGACTGTGCCTTGCTTTTGAGCGCGATGTGCGGCCCCGATTTGGACCGCGATTCCACCTCATTGGATGTGAAGACGGAAGACTTTTCGCGCGACTTGAACAAGCCTTTGAAGGGCTTGCGTGTGGGTGTGCCCCTGGAGTGGTGGGGTAATGGCGTGCAATGTGAGTGGTTTCCAGACATGCCCGCCAGACGCAGTGAGGGTATTCAAACCGAGATTCAACTATCAATTGAAAATGCATTAAAGCAGTTTGAAAAGCAAGGCGCAAAGCTTGTTCCCATTGCCTTGCCTCGAACAGAATTGTCGATTCCGGTGTACTACATCATTGCCCCCGCCGAAGCGTCTAGCAACCTCTCACGCTTTGACGGCGTGAAGTTTGGCCACCGCGCCAAAAACTTCACCGATCTGGCCGACATGTACGAAAAAACCCGCTCTGAGGGTTTTGGTGAGGAGGTGAAACGCCGCATCATGATCGGCAGCTATGTGCTTTCGCATGGCTACTACGACGCCTACTATTTGCAAGCGCAAAAAATTCGCCGCATGATCGCCAACGACTTTCAAGCAGCCTTCCAGCAGTGTGATGTGATCGCCGGCCCGGTCGCCCCCACCGTCGCATGGAAGTTGGGGGATAAGTCAGACGACCCACTGGCCAATTACTTGGCCGACATCTTCACCCTGCCCGCCTCACTGGCTGGGCTGCCCGGCATGAGCATCCCCGTGGGCTTTGGCGAAGCGGGCATGCCGGTGGGCATGCAGCTGATAGGCAACTATTTGCAAGAGGCCAAGTTGTTGAATGTGGCGCATCAATTTCAATCGGCCACAGACTTTCACAAAGCTTTGCCCAAGGGTGCGTAGAACATGCCGACCATCAGCATGTTCTACGGCATCCTCATTCGGATGTATTGGAACGACCACGCGCCGCCCCATTTTCATGTGGAGTACGGTGAATACCGTGCACAGTATTTGATTGAAACTTTGGCCTTGAGCCGCGGCCAGCTACCAAGGCGTGCACACGCCTTGGTGTTGGAATGGGCCGCCATGCACCGCAACGAATTGATGGAGGATTGGGAACTATGCGAACACAAGCAGCAACCCAAGATGATCTCGCCTTTGGACTGAGACCCAGTGCGCCCGATGTCACGGACGTCAAGGTGATCGAGCACCTGAAACTGCAAGTTCAATTTGCCGATGGGCTGATGGGCACGGTCAGGTTTGAGCCTTCGCATTTGAGCGGTGTTTTTGAGGCCTTGCGCGACCCTGCTTTTTTTCAACAAGTGGCTGTTTCACATGGCGCGGTGACCTGGCCGGGCGAGCTCGATATGGCACCTGATGCCATGTACGACGCCATCCAAGAACATCAAGAATGGGTTCTTCTGTGAGCAACAACACATCCCCACTCGTCCACGGCTACGAAGTCGTCATCGGCTTCGAAACCCACGCACAGCTCTCCACGCACAGCAAAATTTTCAGCCGCGCCGCGACCGCGTTTGGCGCAGAACCCAACACCCAAGCTTGCGCGGTGGATTTGGCCTTGCCCGGCACCTTGCCGGTGATGAACAAAGGTGCGGTCGAACGCGCCATACAACTGGGTTTAGCGCTGGGTTCGCACATCGCCGAGCGCAGCATCTTTGCGCGCAAAAATTACTTCTACCCCGACCTGCCCAAGGGCTACCAAATCAGTCAATTTGAAATCCCCGTGGTGCAAGGCGGTGAGG
>JBEDFU010000243.1:0-6797 GCA_041174965.1 Pseudomonadota bacterium
CCACCAATGCGGTGCAGCGTTTGGCAGTACCCAGGTACAAACCCAAGTCTTCGATTTTTTGCAAGCGCCATGCGCTGGCGGCGCGGCCTTTGCTCGCCGGCACTTCCAGCCCCAGCCATTCGTCTCCAGGGGCCATGCCCGCGCGCTGGGCCGCGCCATCGGTGAACACAAATTTCAAATGCACGCCCTTGTCTTCGCTCACCCGCAGGCCCAAGCGCTGGGCCCAGGCAGACGGGTCGACGTGCACGCTCACGCCGTGGGCATTGAGCAATTCTTGCAGCGGCAAGTCAGCGGTGCTGTGAACCCATCGCTGCAAGGTCTTGCGCCAGTCTTGGCCACTGACGCTGTGCAACACCGCCAGCAAATCGTCTTCACCCATGGGCCCGCCATGGCAACGTTGCCACAGGCCGCGCATCACCGCGTCCAGGCTGTGGCCACTTTGGCGCAAACGCAGGTCCAGGCACAGGCCAACCAAGGCCCCCTTGGTGTAATAGCTGACCGTGATGTTGGGGGTGTTGTCATCGGCCCGGTAATACTTGGTCCAGGCTTCAAAACTCGATTGGGCCAGCGAATGCACCAAGCGCCCAGGGGTTTGCAGCACCTGGTTGATGGTTTTGTTCAGGCCTTGCACATAGCGCGTGCTGTCCATCAAACCACTGCGGTGCAGCAGCAAATCGTCGTAGTAGCTGGTCAGGCCCTCAAAAAACCACAACAGCTCGGTGTGGTTTTCGCGGCCCCAGTCGTAGCGTTCAAATTCTCGCGGGCGCAAGCGTTTGACGTTCCAGGTGTGAAAGTACTCGTGGCTGATCAGGCCGAGCAAGGTCATATAGCCTTCGCTGGTTTTGGCCTCGCCCAGGCGCGGCAAATCGCTGCGCTGCGCAATCAGTGCCGTGCTGTGGCGGTGCTCCAAGCCCCCATAACCACTGTCAACCGCGTTCAGCATGAACACATAGCGGTCGTGCGCCGGTGCAGCCACGCGCCCAGCGGCTTTGCCGTCGCCATGCCAAAAGCGAATTTGAGTTTCGCAAATGCGCTGGGTGTCGCGCAGCAAGCGTTCGCCATCGAAGCTGGGCGGGGTGCCGGCCACCACAAATCGGTGCGGTACGCCGCAGGCCTCAAAGCTGCCCGACCAAAACGCACCCATCTCCACGGGCGTGTCGACCAATTCGTCGTAATCAGCGGCCTGGTAGTCGCCCCAGCCTTTCGCATTGACGCGGGTGGGGAGCAAGGCGGTGGCCACGCGCCAATCTGTGGGCACGCCTGCGGGGTTCAGGCACACGCCGTGGGCTGCATCGCGGTGGCCATGCACCCACAGAAACACGCTGGTGCCGTTGAAAAAGCCGCGCGTGCCATCCAGCCATGCGGTGCGCACCGAGTTGTCGTGGGCATGCACCCGGTAGTGCAAGACCAAGGCTTGTTGGGGGTCGGCGCTGATGTCCCAAGTGGCTTTGTCGATCTGCACCACGCTGCGTGGGCGAGTTGATTGCGTGGCGCGCAGTTCCAGCAATTGTTTTGAAAATTCGCGCACCATGTAGCTGCCCGCAATCCACACCGGCAATTGCACGCGCTGCAGGGCGGCTGGTTGGGCAATGGTGCAGGTGATGTCAAACACATGGGCGGCCCAGGCATGGGCTTGCACCTCAAACTGCACAGCCATCTGGGGGGTGGAGCGCTTGCGGGTGTTTGCCATTGCAATCAGGTGGCCGAAGCGCCCAGCAAACAAGACAACACCGCCACGGCTGTGAGCCGCGCACGCAAGGGCAGCCAGGCCGACCAACCCCATTGGGCCCAGGTGCGTCGGTCAACGCCGTAACAAACCACCAACAGCAAGGCCAACAGTGGCAGGCCAGCAAAGGCGGGCATGAGCAAGGCCACCCAGGCCACCAGGGAGGGGACAACGCCCCACACCAAATGAAAGCGCCGCGCCGGTGCATCCAGGGGCAAGCCCATGCCCCAATGGATGCCGCCCAAAAATGCGGCAATGGTGGCGGCATAAGCGCTCAAGGCCATGGCCACAAAGGCGTGCACATCGCCACTGACCAACCACATCAAGCCAGCCAGCCCCACAAACGGGATCAAGCCGGCGTGACCCAGCCGTTGCACCAGGGTGGCGATGTCGCCTTGCGCTTGTGGGGCAGGGTGTTGCATGTCAGGGCTTGGCCGCAACGAGTTGTTCAATTTGGGCCAGCGGGATGGCGCCTGGCACGCGCCTGCCATCTGGGGCCAACAAGGTGGGTGTGCCGGTGATTTTGTGTTTGCGCCCAAATTCCACATTGCGCATCAACGCCGAGTTGTCGCAGGTGGCAGGGGTCGGTGCGGTGTCGCGGGTCATGTAATCCAGCCAAGCCTTGGCCGGCTCTTTGGCGCACCAGATGTGGCGCGATTTGTCCATCGAATCGGCACCCAAAATCGGGTACAGAAACAAGTACACGGTGATGTTGTCGACCTTTTGCAAGTCGCGCTCGAAGCGCTTGCAATAGCCGCAGTTGGGGTCCTCAAACACCGCCAATTTGCGTTGTCCGTTGCCACGCACAATGGTGATGGCGTCTTTCAGTGGCAGGCTGGAAAAGGCAATGGCATTGAGTTTGTCGCTGCGCTCTTCGGTCAAATTGCGTTTGGTGCGGGTATCGATCAGGCTGCCTTGCACCAGGTAGTGGCCATTGGCGTCGGTGTAGTAAATCTCGTTGTCCTCGAGCAGCAACTCATACAAGCCATTGATGGGGGTTTTGTTGACGGACTGGATTTTGGGCAGATCGGGGATGCGCTCTTTGAGGGTTTTGCGGATCGCGGCCTCTTGGGCCCCGGCAAGGCTGGGTATGGCGATGAACGCCAGCAGCATGGCGCCAAAAGACAAGCGTTGGGCCAAGGCTGCGCAGCGTTGAAAGCTCGAAAAAATCATCATTGCATCGCCTGTTGAATCACCCATTGCTTCAAGGGTGGGATGGTGTCAAAGTTTTTCATGCCCCATTGGCGCAGGTCTTTGGCCAGCGCATGGGGGTGGGCAAACAAACGCTGCAAGCCGTCGCAAGCCACCCATGTGGGCCACATGCCGGCTTTGCGTTGGCGCTCGTATTGGCGCAGCAAATGGCGGTCGCTCAAAGGCCGCCAGTGGTTGATGCCTTGTCGGGTTTGCAGCACATCATGCAGGGCTTCGGCATCGGCCAAGCCCAGGTTCAGGCCCAAGCCCGCCAGCGGGTGCACGCTGTGGGCGGCGTCACCGGCCAGCACCCACGCATGGCCGTCGCTGTCTTGGCCAGACCACTGGGTGGCACGGGCCATTTGCAGCGGCCAGCTGCGGCGCTCACTGGTGAGGGACAAGGTGCCCAATTGGTCGTGGCTGGCATGGTTCAAGGCTTGCTCAAACTCGGCTGCAGGCATGGCTTGCAACTGGGCGGCCCGTGCCGGGCTGAGCGACCACACCAAGGCCGCTTGCTGGCCTTGCGCGCCGCCCATGGGCAACAGCGCCAAGATATCGAGCTCGCCGTTGTCGTGGTTGAACCATTGAAAGGCCTGGCCTTGATGCGGCACGCTGCATTGCACCCGAGCGGCCAAGGCGTGTTGGTCGTAGGGCAAGACCTCGTGGGTGACGCCCAAGTGGTCGCGGCTGCTGCTGTGGCGGCCTTCGCACACCACGGTGAGGCTGGCGCTGGCCGCTTCGGTCAGCACGGTGATCAGGGGCTGGTATTGAATCGCTTGGGCCAATTGGGCTTGGAGCACAGGCACATCCACAATCCAACTCAAGCCATCTGCGGTGGGTGCGGGCAATTGCACCTGCGCGCCGCCATCGCCCCAGACCCGCATGCATTGCACCGGGGTCGCGTGCTCGGCATCGGGCCAACAGCGCAGGCTTTGCAACAGGGTTTTGGAGGCTGAATTCAGGGCAAAAGCGCGCACATCGGGTGCGGCTTGGGTGGCGGTATCGACCAGGCCCACCCGCAAGCGCAAACCTGCCAACTGCAAGGCCAGGCTTTGACCGACCACACCGGCACCACGGATACACACATCGAAAGCAGCTTTCATGGGGGGCGATTCTAGGTGGGCCCTTTCACGCCAGCCGCCCAGGCACAATTCAACCCTCCTCATCGACCCGTCAATGAAACCATGACCGACGCCCAAGCCACCGTGTCCCAATTGTGGATATACCCCGTCAAATCTTGCGCTGGTGTGATGGTGCAAGAAGCCACGCTGACCGACCAGGGCTTGTTGAACGACCGCTGTTGGATGGTGGTTGACGCGCACGGCGAGATGGTCAGCCAGCGCGATGTGCCCCAGATGGCGCTGATCCAACCCAGCTTGCGCAGCTCAGAGGTGGTGTTGCGCGCACCGGGCATGCTGGCCTTGCACTTGGCTTTGTTTGAGGTGCAAGAAGCCGTGAAGGTTCAGCTGTGGGGTCACACCATGCCCGCGTTTGACATGGGTGATGTGGCGGCGCAGTGGTTCACCGACTTTCTGGGCCAAACCCCTGAGGGCAAAGCCCTGGGCCGATTGCGCTTGGCGCGTTTTGACCCCGACCATGTGCGCCTGAGCAGCACCCAATGGACCGGTACCGTGGCCGCGAAAAACCAATTCAGCGATGGCTACCCCTACTTGGTGTGCAGCCAAGCCTCGGTCGAAGACCTGAATGCACGCTTGGCCACCCAAGGCCATGGCGCGGTCGATCTGCGCCGCTTTCGGCCCAACATCGTGCTCAGTGGCATTGCGGCGCATGATGAAGACCACCTGCGCAGCTTGTCGTGGCAGGCCGAGGAAGGCCAAGTGGTGTTGCAACCGGTCAAACCGTGTTCGCGCTGCCCCATGCCCAATGTCGATCCCGACACCGCCGCCGTCAACCCGTTGCTCAGCGATGTGCTGCAAAGTTACCGGCAAGACCGCCGCTTGGACAGGGCCATCAGCTTTGGCATGAACGCCATTGCCACCCAAGGCGTCAGTGAGGATGTGGAGCCGGTATTGCGCGTGGGCCAGGTGCTCGACATCCAATACCACCTTTGAGTTGGGCGCTGGTGGGTGCGCCTTCAGCGCGAGGCGCTGGCTACAATCCCACCCCTTTGGCGAGACTGTGCGCCCAACCATCCCCGCGCCTGCGGGTTGAGGAATTTCCATGAGTTTGAAATGCGGCATCGTCGGCCTGCCCAATGTCGGTAAATCCACCCTGTTCAATGCGCTGACCAAGGCGGGCATTGCCGCAGAAAACTACCCGTTTTGCACCATCGAACCCAATGTCGGTGTGGTCGAAGTGCCCGACCCACGTTTGGCGCAACTGTCCACCATCGTCAAGCCCGAACGAATCGTGCCAGCCATCGTGGAGTTTGTCGACATCGCCGGCTTGGTCGCCGGGGCCAGCACCGGCGAAGGTTTGGGCAACCAGTTTTTGGCCCACATCCGCGAGACCGATGCGATTGTGAATGTGGTGCGCTGCTTTGAAGACGACAACGTGATTCACGTGGCGGGCAAGGTTGATCCGATCTCGGATATCGAAGTGATCCAAACCGAACTGTGTTTGGCAGACTTGAACAGCGTGGAAAAAGCTTTGCACCGGATGCAAAAAACGGCGCGTTCTGGCGACAAAGAGGCCGCCAAGTTGGTGGCCATTTTGGAGAAATGCCAACTGGCCTTGAACGACACCAAGCCGGTGCGCACCATCGATTTCAGCAAGGAAGAAAAACCACTGCTGAAGCAGTTTTTCTTGATCACCGCCAAACCCGCCATGTTCGTGGCCAATGTGTCGGAAGATGGTTTTGAGAACAACCCCTTGCTGGATCGACTCACCGCTTACGCCCAATCACAAAACGCACCGGTGGTGGCGATTTGCGCCAAGCTCGAAGCCGAGATGAGCGAGATGAGCGACGAAGACCGCGATATGTTCTTGAGCGAGTTAGGTCAAACCGAGCCGGGCTTGAACCGCTTGATCCGCTCGGCCTACACCTTGCTCGGTTTGCAAACCTACTTCACAGCTGGCGTGAAAGAGGTGCGGGCCTGGACCATCCATGTGGGCGACACCGGCCCGCAAGCCGCAGGTGTGATCCACACCGATTTCGAAAAGGGCTATATCCGCGCCCAAACCATTGCCTTTGACGACTTCATTCAGTTCAAAGGTGAGCAGGGCGCGAAAGACGCGGGCAAGATGCGCGCCGAGGGCAAAGAATACGTCGTCAAAGACGGCGATGTGATGAACTTTTTGTTCAGCAGTTAAAGAACACCTGCACCAATACATTCATCTGGCAGCGCATCGCGCGATGGCAAACAGGTGCATGTTTCCTGGCGTCAAAACAGCGTGAGCCAAGCGAGACTTCACTTCGGATGGGTTTTTTGCCAGTCCTCGTAAGAGGGAACGGTCATTTTGAAATGGTCGCGGGTGCGGGTGTAGAGCTGCCCAAACATGCGCCCAATCGGGTGGTATTTTTCCGGGTCGATGTAATAGGTGGCCGGGTCAAACAAGCCATCGCGCACATGCATCATCACCACCTTGCCCACCACGATGTGGCGGTCTGGGCTGATTTGTAAAAAGGTGATTTTTTCGCACTCAAAGGCCACCGGGGCTTCTTGGATGCGTTTGGGCTTGATCAAAGTGGAGGGCACCATGGTCAGGCCAGCCATGTCGGTCTCGCTGACGGTGGGTGGGAAGTCCACCGCGCAAATGTTCATCGCTTCGCCCAAGCCCTCGTCGACCAAATGGATCACGAACTGGCCGTTTTTCATGATGTTGATCGTGGTGTCCTTGAGCGACTTGTCATGGCGGCGCGTTTCCAAGCCCACCACCAGCACGGGTGGGTTCTCGCCCATGGCGTTGAAAAAACTAA
>JBEDFU010000244.1:0-3288 GCA_041174965.1 Pseudomonadota bacterium
CGCCCAGGTACACCGCGTTCTTGAACTGGTCGGCCATCACCTGGATTTCAATGTGGCGCGGGTTTTGAAGAAACTTCTCCATGTATACCGCCGGGTTGCCAAATGCAGCACCCGCCTCGGCTTTGGTGGTTTGCACCGCGTGAATCAGCGCCGCTTCGGTGTGCACAACCCGCATGCCACGGCCGCCGCCGCCGCCGGCGGCCTTGATGATGACCGGATAACCCACGCTTTTGGCGATGCGGCGCACTTGCACGGGGTCATCGGGCAGCTCACCTTCCGAGCCCGGCACGCAAGGCACACCGGCCTTGATCATGGCCTGCTTGGCCGACACCTTGTCGCCCATCATGCGAATCGACTCGGGGCTGGGGCCAATGAATTTGAAACCGCTCTTCTCCACCCGTTCGGCGAAGTCGGCGTTTTCGCTCAAAAAGCCATAGCCTGGGTGAATCGCCTCGGCGTCGGTCACCTCGGCGGCTGAGATGATGGCCGGCATGTGCAAATAACTTTGCGCCGATGCCGCCGGCCCAATGCACACCGCCTCTTCGGCCAGCTTGACATATTTGGCTTCGCGGTCGGCTTCGGAATACACCACCACGGCTTGAATGCCCATTTCGCGGCAAGCGCGTTGGATGCGCAGGGCAATCTCGCCCCGGTTGGCGATGAGGATTTTCTTGAACATGGGCTAGGGCTTAGGCGATCACAAACATGGGCTGGCCAAACTCCACCGCCTGGCCGTTTTCCACCAAAATTTGGGTGATGGTGCCGCTGGCATCGGCCTCGATCTCATTGAGGATCTTCATCGCCTCGATGATGCAAATGGGTTCGCCCTCTTTGACCACCGACCCGACCTCGACAAACGACTTGGCGCCCGGGCTGGAGGCGCGGTAGAAAGTACCCACCATGGGCGACTTGACCACATGACCCACCACTTCGGCCGGAGCGGCTGGGACTGGCGCGGTGGCCGGCACCACCACCGCTGGGGCTGGTGCCGCCACCATGGCCACTGGCGCGGCCACGGGTGCAGCCACCACTGGGTTGTTCACCGCCTTGACGATGCGCACCGTGCCTTCGGCCTCGGTGATTTCCAACTCAGACACATTGGACTCGGAGACCAAGTCAATGAGCGTCTTAAGTTTTCTCAAATCCATAATCAAATTCCACCCTGAGCTGCAAAAGGGCCGAATTTACACCAAAAAGATGCAAATGCCGAAAAAAACCGCTTCAGGAGCCCAAAGAAGCCCAAGATTTGATTTGATCTTCTTTTAATTTACCCAAATACTGGCCGATCATGTCGCCATTGGCATTCAACACCACGGTAAAGGGGAGGCCGCCCTGGGCATTGCCCAGTGCCTTGCCCCATTCGGTGCCTTGCAGGCCGCCCAAGGCAATCGGATAGGACACCGGGTACTGGGTCAAAAAACGCCGCACCGAAGACGGCTGGTCAATCGCAATGCCGATCATTTGCCAGTTTTTAGCCTTATTTTCACGGTAGAAGGCATCCAATAAAGGCATTTCCTCCACACAAGGCGCACACCAAGTGGCCCAAAAATTGATCACCAAAGGCCTGCCTTTGAAGGTCGCTACCGACAACGGTTCACCCTGGGGAGCGTCCCACTGTGTGTCCCACCAAGCCGGCGTCACAGGTGCAGCGCGGCGCCCAAAAAGCCCACCACGCCAGGCGGCCACGCCCAGGCCTGCCGCGGCGGCGGCGGCGGCCACACCCCAGAGCAGGCCGCGGCGTGAAGGATGTGGCGATCCAGGCTCAGATGGGGCTGGCAGTTGCGTCATGGCTGAA
Organism: Pseudomonadota bacterium; assembly: GCA_041174965.1. Taxonomy (GTDB): domain Bacteria; phylum Pseudomonadota; class Gammaproteobacteria; order Burkholderiales; family Burkholderiaceae_C; genus Limnohabitans. Next base: position 1,796 of record JBEDFU010000244.1, read on the forward strand.
CGCCCTCAGGGGCTTGTAGCAAAGCCAGCAATGCCTTCAAATCTCCGCGCGCTCGTCGACCTTGGCGGTCGGGTTGCAAGGCGCCGCGCAAATCATCGTGGTCGTGCACCATCAAATGGATGCCCACCTCTTCGCCCAGGCCCGGGCAGGGGCATGAAAAGCTCAGGGCGTCGACCACCTCGCCTTGGAACCCAGTGACCGCGCTGGGTTGAAACCGCACGCCTTGGTCAATCAACGCCAATTCGGCTGATTTGGGGTCATCGCAAAACAATTGCAGGTAAATGTCGTTCAAACGTGTCGCCGTGCCACGCCACACCGCCCCGGCCAAATGGGGGCGGAAATCCTGCAAGCGCGCCATCCATTGGCAGGCCAGGGCGCGCAAAGCAGCCAACTCCTGGGCTTGGCTTTCGGCACAAAACACAGCGATGTATTCCCGCACCGCTTGCTCCACCATGTCGTTATCGGGCCAGGCCGAGCGACGTCCGGCGCCCAACTCGCGCGCGGCGCGGCTTTTGGCCGGACCGTACTCCATGCCCTCCTCCACCACCCAACGGGCGGCGGCAGCGGCGATTTCATCTGGCAAGCTCATCATCATGGGGTGAATTGTGCCTGGGCTGCAAAGCCCCCGCTCCTACAATCGGCGCCCATGCACATCCATATATTAGGTGTCTGCGGCACCTTCATGGGCGGTTTGGCCGCCCTGGCCCGCGAAGCCGGCCACCGCGTCACCGGCTGCGACAGCGGCGTCTACCCCCCCATGAGCGACCAACTGCGCGCTTTGGGCATTGAGTTGATCGAGGGCTATAGCGCCGACCAACTGGCCTTGAAGCCGGATATGTTCGTCGTCGGCAACGTCGTCTCACGCGCCCGCTTGCCCGACGGCACGCCACGCTACCCGCTGATGGAAGCGATTTTGGAAGCCGGCCTGCCCTACACCAGTGGGCCGCAGTGGCTGAGCGACCATGTGCTGCATGCCCCAGGACTCAGTCGACACGTGCTGGCCATCGCCGGTACCCATGGCAAAACCACCACCACCGCCATGCTGAGCTGGGTTTTAGAGCAAGCTGGCCTGACACCCGGTTTTTTGATTGGCGGCGTGCCTTTGAACTTTGGCGTGTCGGCCCGCTTAGGGGCTTTGGCCAAGGGCCAGAGCCGCCCCCTGTTTGTCATCGAAGCCGACGAATACGACACCGCGTTTTTCGACAAACGCAGCAAGTTTGTGCATTACAGGCCCCGCACCGCGGTGCTCAACAACCTGGAGTTTGACCACGCCGACATCTTTCCCGACCTGGCCGCCATTGAGCGGCAGTTCCACCACCTGGTGCGCACCGTGCCCGCCAGCGGTCGCTTGGTGGTGAATGCCGAGCAAGAGAGTTTGCAGCGGGTGCTGTCCATGGGCCAATGGAGCGAGGTGGCGGGTTTTGGCGCTTCGCCCCATGCCACATGGCAACTGCGTGGCGAACCCTCCGACTTTGAGGTGCTGCATCACGGCG
>JBEDFU010000245.1:0-6758 GCA_041174965.1 Pseudomonadota bacterium
CCCACCCTGCTTTGACCCTGTGAACTGACAAAGTGCCAGTCCTTGGCGCTTTGCCTGCGTGGTGCATGGCTTGTTGGCCCTGCCCACGCCCGTGTTGTCAATGCATCGAGGTGGACCATGAACGCATTTATCTTTTTTCCCAAGGCGTCTCGCGCTTGGCGCGCCCTCCGCGCTGGCTTGGTGATGGGTATTTTTGCGCTGTGCGCGACCGCCCAGGCCCATGGTTATGACGCCGGGGACGTGCGCATCGACCACCCCTATGCCACCCCCAGCCAGCCAGGAGAACTCAGCGCCCAGGTGTATTTCCGTGCCTTGAAAAATCGCGGTCATCGCCCTGACAAATTGCTGTCGGCGCGCACCTCCCTGACCACGGGCATGGCTTGGCAACACATCGACACCACCCAAGGCGCGGTGCGCAAAACCACCGTCGCTGCGATTGACATACCGGCCCACGCCGATGTGCCCATGCGCCACAACAGCCCGCAAGGGCACACCTTGACCCTCAGCGGTTTGCCACGCCCCTTGGCCGTGGGCGACCGCTTCTCGCTGTGGCTGCGCTTTGAGCAGGCCGGTGAAGTCGAGGTCAGAGTGGTGGTGCAACAACCCAAAGACACGCTTGCGGCGAAAACTGCCCACGCGCACTGATGCGCAGGGCTGACCAAGTCGTGGGTGAATTAAAAAATAAGTTGACATCAAAATGAAAAAATCCCTTCAGGCCTTGGCATGCATGCTGGTGGCCTCGATCAACCTGGCCACCGCCCAAGAGCAGTTGGCCCCGGTCAAAGTCACGGCCGAGCGAACCACGGCAGAAAAGCACCAAATGCCCAACACCGTGGAGAGCACGAACCGCGAAAAAATCGCCGAGACCGTCAACATCATCGACACACCCGACGCATTGAAATACTTGCCCAGCTTGATGGCCAGAAAGCGCGACTCGGCAGACTTTGGCGGCGCCACCTTGGCCACCCGCATTTGGGGGGTGTCTTACAGCGCCAAAAGCATCATCTTGGTCGACGGCATGCCCATTTCCACGCAGTTGTACAACGACAACAACTTCGGCCCGCCCAAATGGTTTGTGGTCTCGCCCGAAGAAATAGACCGCATTGATGTGATGTATGGGCCTTATTCAGCGGCTTATGCGGGCAACTCGATGGGTGCGATCGTGGACATCAGCACCAAGCGGCCCACCAAAGCCTTTGAAGCCAGCGCCAGTTTGACCCAGGCGTTTCAAACCTATCAAAAATTCGGCACCAACGAAACCTACCAAACCCAGCAGTTGGCGGGCTTGATCGGTGGACGCAACAACGCCATGTCGTGGCGCCTGATGCTCAACCACCAAGACGCCAACACCCAGCCCCGCCAATTTGGGACCACCACCACAGCGGGCCTCAGCCCTTATCAGTACATCAACAAAACGGCCACGGGGGCCACCACCTATTACAGCGGGGCCAACGGCATCTTGCATGGGGTGAGCGACAACCTGAACCTGAAATTGGCGTTTGATTTGACCAGTACCACCCAGTTGACCTTGTCGTCAGGCGTGTTCATGGGCAACACCGATGCCAAAGCCCAAAGCTATATGAGCAACGGCAGTTTTTGCACCACCACCAATTGCACGGGCACCGGTGGAACCACTTTGGCCAGCGGGGTTTACGGCCTGGGACAAGAACATTACGTTCACGGTTTGGGCCTGAAGTCCAATACCAAAGATACCTGGGACTACGAACTGGGCGTGTCCAATGTTTATTACCACAAAGACCTGCAACGAACCGCCGGTTATTTGAACAGCGATGGCAGCCCGGTGAATGGTGTCACGGCCAAACCGGGTACGGTGCGCGACATGTCGGGATCGGGTTGGACCAACCTCGACGCCAAGGCCATTTATCGCCCTGACGGCGTGGGTGGCAAGCATGAAATCAGCTTTGGCTACCACCAAGATTTCAACAAACTCAGCAACTCCACCCAAGATGTGGTGCAGTGGCAGTCCAACAATGCGGGCACCATGAACGTGGTGGCCAACGGCAACACCGAAACCAAAGCTTGGTGGCTGCAAAACGCTTGGCGCGCCAACGACAACCTGCAACTGATTTTTGGTGGCCGTTATGAAAGCTGGGAGACACGCGGCGGAATGGTTTACAACAAATCAGCGTCGACCAGCACCAATGCCAGTGCGCTGAACCAACCGTCTGTGTCGGACAACCACTTTTCACCCAAACTTTCGGCTTTGATGGGCCTGCAAGACGGTTCGACCCTGAGCCTGTCTGTGGGCAACGCCTACCGCTTCCCCACCGTGGGCGAGCTCTACAACATCGCCAGTTGCACCTCTTCAACGGGGTGTACCACCACGAAATATGTGTCGCCATCGCCCAGCCTGATCAAGCCAGAAAACGTCAACTCGGCCGAGCTGGCCCTGGCCACCCAGGGTGCCAACGCCAATCACCGGGCTTCTCTATTTGTCGAGCATGTGAAAGACGCCTTGATCAGCCAATTCGGTGCTTTGGACGCCAGCCAACCCACAGAGCTTTACAGCTATTGGAAAAATGTGGCCGAGGTGAAGTCGTTTGGCATTGAACTCAGCAGCAACGTGCGCAAGTTTTTATTCGATCAGTTTGATTGGTTCTCGTCTTTGACTTGGGTGGAGTCGGTCATCACCGCCAACGAGGGCACCACCAGCACCGGTCGCTCGGTGGTGGGCAACCGAACCCCTGGTGTGTCTCCGCTGCGGGTGAAGTTTGTCGGCACCTATCGGCCCAGTGACAAAACGTCCATCTCTGTGGGCGGCAATTACCAACAACAGTTTTATTCGTCGATTGACAACAACGATGTGAACCCCAATACCTATCAAGGGTTTTCTGGTTTCTTCGTGATGGACCTCAAAGTCCGCCACAAACTGGATAAAAACTGGGTGGCTTCTGCGGGCATCGACAACATTGGCAATCAAGATTACTTCTTGTTTCACCCATTTCCGCAACGCACCTTTGTAGCCAATTTGAAGTACTTGCACTGATGACGTCAGCACCATTGAACCCCATCCAAGCTCAGGCCCACCGGCGTGCCCAGCGCCGCAGCCTGATGTGGCGCATCCACTTTTGGGCCGCCTTGATCGCCAGCCCTTTTGCTGTGGTGGCGGCCATCACGGGCACTTTGTATGTGTTCACACCGCAAATCGAGTCGGCGCTGTATGCCCATTTGGACCAGGTGGAGGTGCTTGAAAAAGCCCGCCCCTTTGACGAGTTGGTTGACGCTGCGCGCAACGCTGCACCGGATGGCTGGACACTGCATTCGGTGGTGCCCGCGCAAAGGGTGAATGAAAGTGCGCGCTTTGCCTGGATGGCACCCCGTGAGCATGCGGTCAAGCCCCACCCCGCACCTGCGGCCACCAGTCACAGTGGTCATGGCGAGCATGGCGCTGCCGAGCCGGTGGCCAAGCCCGACAAGCCTGCTTTTTTGCGCCCCAGTTTTGGCCTGCCCAACAAATCTTTGGTGGTGTATGTCAACCCCTATAACGCGCAGGTGTTGGGCAGCTTGGAGCAATCGCAGCGTTTCAGCGTTTGGGCGCGAAAACTCCATTCGAGTTGGTTACAAGGCGATGGATGGCGCTGGATCATTGAGCTGGCGGCCAGTTGGGTGATGGTGATGCTGGTTACGGGCGCTTATTTGTGGTGGCCCCAGCCCCATGCGACACCCGTGCGCGGCGCAGGTCGTGCCGCATGGCGGCGCTGGCATGCCTGGACTGGCGTGGGCTTGAGCGTGGTCACTGCTGCCATTTTGGCCACAGGTCTGACTTGGAGCAAAAACGCCGGCGAGCGGGTGCGTTGGCTGCGCGATGCGGCGGGGCAAGCGTCTCCGCGCATACCCGCCCACTTTCAGTCCAAACCTGTGCAGGGGCACGCCCCGATGAATTGGGAGCAAGCGGTACAAGCGATACGCCAACACGCCCCACAGGTGTCTATGCAAATCATGCCGCCCCAAGGGCCCGCTGGCGTGTGGCGTGCCAACCATATTGAGCGGGGTCAGCCCATGGACCGCTTTGACCTGTTGGTGGACGCCTACAGCGGCGAGCGCTTGTTTTACAGTGGTTGGGATGCGCAAACCTTTTTTGGCAAAGCCACGGGGGTGGGCATTCCGTTTCATCGGGCCGAGCTGGGCTATTGGAACCAAGCGGTGCTGCTCATCTTTGGCCTGGGTTTGATCTTTTCGATGGTGTCCGGTTGGGTGATGTATGTCAAACGCCGCGCGATGGGGTCAGTGGGATTGCCCACCTTGTTGCCAGGCGCTTGGCGCAGCCCCTCGTGGGGTATGTGGTTGAGTGCCGCATTCATGTTGTGGGCGATGCCTTTGTTGACCATGACAGCGCCCGTGGTCGCTTTGGTAGAGGTGTTCAAGTCATGGCGTTCTAAGGCATTGGTCCAAGTAGGATGAATGAATGTCGACAGTGCATAAAATTAAATTTAACCCCTGCGTCAGCCAATTTGGTTATCTAAATGCGTTGCTCAAGCACGCTGCGAAAGGTAAATCCAGTGGTTAAATGTGCGTTAGATCTTGGTGTTCATGCTGGCGTTGTTTTCACATTCACTTTTTCTATAAGTCAGATTGCTTCGGCACATGAGTTGGCGCCCATCGAGGTGATCGGGCATTACGACAACGCCATTGGAACCAGCGATGCGGCCACACAGGGTGTTGTGGGCGCTGAGTTGTTGAAAAATCGCCCCCTTTTGCGTCCAGCTGAGGTGCTTGAATACATTCCCGGCATGGTCGTTACCCAGCACTCTGGCGACGGTAAAGCCAATCAGTATTTTTTGCGTGGTGTGAATTTAGACCACGGGACAGACTTTTCTACAACGCTCAACGGTGTTCCTATCAACATGCCCACCCACGCACACGGGCATGGATACAGTGATTTAAACCTTCTGATTCCCGAGCTGGTCAGTCGCATTGATTACCGAAAAGGTCCTTACTTTGCTTCTGAAGGAGATTTTTCATCAGCAGGCTCGGCCAGCATCACTTATCGAACCAAGTTTGATAAACCCTTCGCTTTTTTCACTGTTGGCGATCGAGGTTATTTGCGGGCAGTCGCTGGTGAGTCTCGCCATGTGGGTGAAGGTCTCACATTACTCAGCGCATTAGAACGCATGAATAACAATGGTCCCTGGACAGTTCCAGAAGGCATGCGCAAAACCAATGCGCAATTCATTCTCAGTTCGGGAAGCCCCAGGGCGGGATGGATGACCAGCCTTTCCGCTTATTCAGCAAGTTGGAATTCCACCGATCAAATCCCTCAGCGATTGATTGACTCAGGCGTTTTCATGGGCCGCCCATTTGGGCTGTACGACTCATTGGATTCAACGGATGGTGCCAACACCAGCAGATACAGCTTGTCAGGGACTTGGCATTCGAGCTCCGAAAATGAATTGACCAAGGCCGAGTGGTATGCCATTCAATATGATCTGAACCTCTTTTCCAATTTCACTTACAGCCTGGATCGGGCCAGCGATCAATTTGCTCAAACGGACAACAGAACGGTGTTGGGTGGCAAAGCCTACAAAACCTGGGTCAGTGAATTGGGCCCAGAGCGAATTGTTCAAAATACGCTGGGCGTTCAACTCAGGCAAGACAGCATTCGTGTGGGTTTGTTCGACGCCAATGCGGGGCAAATTTCGACCTCAGGCACAGTTCGCGATGATTCTGTCAAGCAAACCCTGGCCGGTCTATATGGATCGAGTGAAATCGGTTGGACTGGTTGGTTGCGTACCGTAGTGGGCGTGCGAGCCGATCAACTCCTTGCCAATGTAATGGGTCACACTTTGCCCGAAAACTCAGGATCGTCGAGTGACTTCAAGATCTCACCTAAATTTTCATTGATCTTGGGGCCTTGGCATAAAACGGAGTTTTTCTTCAATTCAGGCAGAGGCTTCCATAGCAATGACGCCCGAGGAACGACCGCTAAGACAGACCCGAAATCAGGACAGCCTATTGATCCCGTACCTGGCCTGGTGGGTTCGATGGGGCAGGAGATGGGTGTCAAGTCTCAAATCATCCCGGATCTTCAGACCACGCTGGCATATTGGCGTTTGAATTTTGATTCGGAATTGGTTTATGTCGGCGACGCAGGCACCACGCAACCAGGCCGACCCAGCCAGAGAACGGGCGTGGAGTGGAGCAATCATTGGACACCGAACAGCAAATTTCTCATGGATGTCAACCTGGCTTGGACCACGCCCAGGTACTCAGATACCGATCCGGTTGGCAACTACATTCCAAACGCAGTTGAAGAGGTGGCAAATGTCTCGCTTGCCATGAGAAATATGGGGCCGTGGTCGGCCTCCTTGGGTATCAGGTACATAGGCGCAGCCGCCTTGATTGAAGATGCGTCTGTCAAATCCAAGTCCAGTCTCACATCCAATTTCAGGCTGAGCAGGAAAATGTCAGAAGACATTGATGTCACTTTGGATATGCTGAACCTGACAGACCGAAAAAACAATGACATCAGCTACTACTATTCATCGCGTTTGCCTGGAGAACCATTGGCTGGTGTATCAGATGTTCATGTTCATCCCTCAGAGCCGCGTACATTGCGACTGACAACCAGGGTTCTATTTTGATGGATGCGGGCGATCTTTTTCAATGACTTTTTCTGCAAATTCACTGATGATGTAATGCCAGCTGTGCACCACCCCACATGGAACTCTTCGCAGCGCACTGCCGTATTGATCGGTGGTGTGGTGGTGCTGCACATGGCAGGTTTGTGGGCATTGCAT
>JBEDFU010000246.1:0-4342 GCA_041174965.1 Pseudomonadota bacterium
CGTTTCATGACGGCAAGCCTTCGAGATAGGCCAACACCTCCTTGACCGGCATGACGTCGGCGTACTTGATGGCCATGTCATACAAATTGGCAAAGTGCGGGCTTTCGTGTTTGTCGGCCACACATTCCTCGGGAACGATGGTGCGAAAACTGCGCGACAAGCTGTCGACCACCGTGGCCCGCACGCAACCCGAGGTCGAGCCGCCGGTGACGATCACCGTGTCGATGCCGTGGAAATTGAACACCGAATTGAGGTGGGTTTCATGGAAGGCCGAAGCCATGCGCTTGTTGATGACCACATCGCGCTGGTGATCGATTTGCAAGCGGTCATCGAACTCCGAGCGGCGCGAGCCAACCTTGATGTTTTGCAATGAGTCGGGGGTGTTGGTGCGGGTGCCCCAAATGCCACAGTCCTCGCCCGATTCCATGTAAGCCACATAGGTCCACACCACCGGCCCGCCCTTGGCGCGCAAGGCGTTGGAGATTTGGTTCACATAGGCCAGTTGCTGCGGATCGGTTTCGTAGGCGGTGGCGAACTCACCTACACAGGTGTAGGCTTTTTGCAAGTCGATGTTGATGATGGCCGGGCGTTTGCCAAAGCCAAAGCGGCGGCGGGTCGGGTTGGCCTTGATGTCTTCAAACAATTGGCGCGCGGTTTTGTTGGAGTGTTCCATGCGATTCAAAGGTTAAAAAGCCAAGGGTGGGCTTGGCGGTATTGCACCTCAAAGGACTTGAGGGCGGCGTCATGCTGCAAGGTGACACCGATCTCATCGAGTCCCTCGACCAAACATTTCTTGCGAAATGCATCCATCTTAAAAGCATAGACCTGGCCATCCGGCCCGGTCACGGTTTGGGCGGGCAAGTCCACCCGCACGTGGGCACCCGGCTGGGCGTGCAGTTGCTCACGCATGCGCACGCACACGGCAATGTCCAACTGCACCGGCAGCAAACCTGTTTTGAGCGAGTTGAGGTAAAAAATATCGCCAAAGTCGGCGGCGATCACACAGCGGATACCGTGGTCCACCAGGCCCCAAGGTGCTTGCTCGCGGCTGGAGCCACAGCCAAAATTGCGGTCCGCCACCATGATGGTGGCGCTGCGGTAAGGGGTTTGGTTCAGGATGAAGTCGGGACGCTCGCTGTCATCGTCATTGAAGCGCACGTCACGAAACAAAAACTGGCCATAGCCACCTTGGCGCGGGCGGCGCAAATACCGCGCCGGCAAAATTTGATCGGTGTCCACATCGGCCTGATCAAACGGAACGGCCACGCCGTCTTCCACCACAAATGCTTTCATGTCATTTCACCAAGCTGCGAACATCGGTCAATCGGCCGGTCAAGGCGGCCGCAGCGGCCATCGCCGGTCCCATCAAATGGGTGCGGCTGCCCGGTCCTTGGCGACCAACAAAATTGCGGTTCGAGGTGGACGCACAGCGCTTACCCGAGGCCACCAAATCGCCGTTCATGCCCACGCACATCGAGCAGCCCGATTCGCGCCACTCAAACCCGGCCTGTTTGAAAATTTGGTCCAAGCCCTCACGCTCGGCCTCGAGCTTGACCCGGGTCGATCCGGGCGACACCAGCACCGGCACCTTGGCCTGTCCCAAGCGCGCGACCGCGGCCGCAGCGCGCAGGTCTTCGATGCGGCCATTGGTGCACGAGCCAATGAACACCTGATCGACCGCAATGTCTTGCAGTGCCATGCCCGCTTGCAAGCCCATGTAGGCCAATGCGCGCTCCATGCCGGCGCGCTTTTCGCTGTCGGGCTCGTCTTGGGGGTTGGGCACACGGGCGGTGATGGGCAAGCCGTCTTGCGGGCTGTTGCCCCAGGTGACCATGGGTTCGAGCGCATGGGCATCGAGTTCGATGTCGATGTCAAAGCGCGCATCTGGGTCCGAGGGCAAGCTGCGCCAATGGTCCAAGGCCTGCTCCCACAGGGCCCCTTTGGGCGCATACGTGCGGCCATGCAAATACGCGAAGGTGGTGTCATCGGGCGCCACCATGCCCGCGCGGGCACCGGCCTCGATGGACATGTTGCACACCGTCAAGCGCTCCTCAATGCTCATGGCGCGGATGACGGAGCCGGCATATTCGATGACATGGCCCGCAGCGCCATTGGAGCCGAGCTTGGCAATGATGGCCAAGATCACGTCTTTGGCGCTGACGTGCGCACCCCGCTCGCCCTCGACCCGCACACGCAGGGTTTTGGAGCGCCGCTGCCAGGTTGACTGGGTGGCCAGCACATGGGTGATTTCACTCGCACCCGCACCAAAAGCCAAAGTACCCAAGGCCCCGTGGGTGGAGGTGTGGGAGTCACCGCACACCAACACCATGCCGGGTTGGGTCAGGCCTTGTTCGGGCCCCACCACGTGCACGATGCCTTGGCGCGGGTCGCCCAGGGGGAAATGCAAGATGCCGTGGGCTTGGGTGTTTTCCACCAACCGTTCGACCACCCGGCGTTGCTCTGTATCGGTGATGGCCGCCAGCACATGGCTGCGGGTGGAGATGCCGTGGTCGGGGGTGGCCACCACCTGATCGGGGGCGCGCACGGCCAGGCCTTTTTCCTTCAGAAACTGAAAGGCGTGAACCGAGCCGTCGTGCACCAAATGGCGGGCCACATGCAACAGGCTTTGGCCGTCGTCGCCATCGAGCACCTTGTGTGCTTTCCAGATTTTTTCGTAGAGAGTCAGGCCCATGGGGTGTTGGCTCGTGTGGGGTTCATGCGTTGCTGCGCGCCTGGCGATGAGGGATTGGCGCAGCCATCCCCAGCGTTGCGCGCCATCTTAATGCATGGGGTGAGGCAAAGTCCTTGCCCAATTTGCCAAGGGTCGGCTCAAGCAGAGACCGGCAATCGCGGCGGCTTGGCCATCAAAAACAACACCGACCCAGCACAGGCCATCAAGGCCAGCACGGTAAAGCCCATGCGGTAATTGCCCGTCAGATCGGCAAAAAAACCAGCCACCATCGGGCCAGCAATTTGGCCCAGGGCAATGATCACCGCGGACAAGCCCAAAATCATGCCAATCGCATTGCGCCCAAAGTAATCGGCACGCAGGGCTTGCATGAAGGGGCCACGCAAGCCCCAAGCGATGCCATGCAACAAAGCAAAAGCCACCAACTCGGCCGAATGGGTGGCATAGGTCAGCAACAGCAAACCAGTGCCGTGCATCAGCATGCAGGTGGCCGCCACGCGCCGCTTGTCGTATTTGTCGCCCATCCAGGCCCCCGAAAGCACACCGATGACCTGCCCCACGGTCATCAACAAAATGAACCACGCGGCCTCGGCCACGGTATAGCCCAGGCCCTCCTTCATGTGGCTGATGGCATGCACATTGACCGCGGTGACCACCAACAAGGCCACACCGTGGCCCAAACCCAGCAGCCAAAACGCCTGGGTGCGCAAGGCTTGCCGCGCGGTGAACTCCACACCGGTGGTGCCCGGGTGAACGGCATCTTGGGCGGTCAAGGGATGGGGTTTGGGCACGCCATCGACCGTCAAACCCATGTCCTCGGGTCGACCCCGGATCACCGCGGCCAAGGGAATGCCAATCACCAAAGCCACCACCGCCGAGGCCATGGCCGTGGCGCGCCAGCCAAAGCTGTGCATCGACCACGCCACCAGCGGCACCGCCAAACCGCCCAGCGCCAGCCCCAAGCTGAGCAAGGACAAAGCGCGTGCGCGTTGGCGCTCAAACCAATGGATGATGGCCACGGTGAGCGGAAAGTAGCCACACAAGCTGGCCCCCACCGCCAAGATGAGGGCGCTGACATAAAACCCAGAGATGGATTCGATTTGGGACAAGGCCACAAACCCAATGGCGAAGACAACGACCCCCCAGCGGATCATGGCCTGCGGGCCAAAACGGTCCATCACCCAACCCAGCAAGGGCCCTAAGATGGCCGCCTCCAGCGATTGCATCGCCGCCGCACCGGCCAAAGAGGTCTTGCTCCAACCGCGCTCTTCGGCCAACAAGGCCACGTAAGCGCCAAAGGATTGGGTCAGCAGCGCCGATTGCATGAACTGCAATGAGCTGGCCGCGCCAGCGATGCGCCATCCATGAAAAATTGGGGGCAAAAAAAACTTTCCAGCGATGTCAACCCAAGGTCAGGTGCATCGCCTGGGGCAGCGCTGCGCCCCGTCAAAGAGGTTTCAAAGGTGGCGGCGGCGACCGCCACAGCGGCAAATGAAGGCAAGTGCAGTATCGCCAAGCCCCAGTGGCAGGTCAACCGCACATGCGACAGCGGTGTTCGACCTCAACGCCAATGCCGGTAACCGCGACCGCCATAAAGACCGAAATGAACCGAAAAAGGAAAGGGCCGATAAACCGGCGCATGCCCATAAGGAT
>JBEDFU010000247.1:0-9375 GCA_041174965.1 Pseudomonadota bacterium
CCATCGTCGATCAGGTCGCTCAGGGCCTTGCATGGGTGCATGACCATGCTGCCGACTGGGGCGCCGACCCGAAGCGATACAGCGCGTCTGGCCATTCAGCGGGTGCACACCTGATTGCAGCGGTCTTGGCTCGACACGACCAGGCGACTTCTGTGCCGATGGGCATGCCTTCGTCAGCCGTGCTCATCAGCGGAGTGTATGAATTGGAGCCTGTGCTTTCCATCTCCGTGAATGCGGAAATTCGCTTGCGCCCCGATCAGGTTGCTGCCATGAGCCCCATGCGCCACCCCCCCTGCAAACCCGTGCGTCTGGCCGTGGCGGTGGGTGGGGCCGAAACACAGGGCTTTGTGGAACAGTCGAAACGCTTTGCCGCCACCTGCGCCGCCCAAGGCGCCGATGCCCGCTTCATTGAATATGAAGCTTGCGACCATTACACCGTCATGCGCCACTTTGAGTCACCGCAAGGTGAGCTGACCCGTCTGGTGGTGCGCGATCTTTTGTCCACCTGAATCTCTTTGGAGAAGCCCATGCCCCAATCCCGTCAACCCTTCTTGCAAGCCACCCGCCGCAACTGGCTCAAATGCGCAAGCGCCTTGGCCGTCGCCGGCCTCCTTCCGTTCTCGGGCGCATGGGCTCAACCCGCTTGGCCCGCAAAACCCATTAAGTTGGTGATCCCCTTTGCGCCGGGTGGGGTGACCGATACCAGCGGGCGCATCATTGCCGATTACCTGGGCAAGCGCCTGGGCCAGCAAGTGGTCGCAGACAACCGCCCCGGCGCCTCAGGCAACATTGGCAGCCAAGTCGTGGCCAGTGCCGAGCCCGACGGATACACCTTGTTGCTGGTGCTGGACGGCACCTTTGTCATCAACCCCCATGTGTATGACAAGGTGCCTTTCGACCCACTGCGCGACTTCAGCACCATTGGCAAGATCGGTGACTCCACGACGATTTTGGTGGCGCACCCAGGCTTCAAGGCCAACAACATGCGCGAGCTGATTGACATGTCCAAGGCCTTGCCCAGCGGTATTTCCTACGGCACCTCTGGCACCGGCAGCATTGTTCATTTGGCCGGTGAGTTGCTCAAGCAGCGCACAGGCGCCAACCTGGTGCACATTCCCTACAAGGGCGGCGCCCCTGCGATTGCCGATGCCTTGGCCGGCCATACGCCCCTGGCCTTTGCCTCTGCCGCTTCGGTGCAGAACCATTTGAAGTCTGGCAACCTCAAGGCGCTTGGTGTGCCTTCTGGCAAGCGGTCGCGCCAGTACCCAGATATTCCCACCTTTGCCGAATCTGGATGGGCCGACTTCGATATCAATTCATGGGTTGGCTTGGTGGCGCCCGCCAAAACACCGCGTGCCATCGTTGAGCGCCTCAACACGGAGTTGAACGCCGCCCTGGCCGACCCAGAGGTTCGCTCAAAGCTGGAAGCCGCTGGAATCACGGCCACACCGGGCACGGCAGAGGCTTTTTCCGCCACGATCCGCAAGGAGTTGGCTCTTTATGGCGGGGTGGTCAAAGCGGCCGGCATCAAGATGAACTGAGACCCGGATGAAAATCGCTTGGTTTTCCCCCGGGCGCAAGGGGTACTTTGTGCTTGTCCTGGCGCGCAGTGCGCCTCAGTCCAGTTGTAAATTCAAGCCTTTCGCTGTGGCGGCCCAAATGCGGTCTTGCTCTTGTAAAAATTTCACAAATTGCTCTGGGGTGAGTGGGTCGGCTTGAATGCCCAAGTTGTCAAACTTCTCCACCACCGATTTGTCGCGCAACATGCCGGTGGCAATTTCATTGAGCCGCTTGGTGATGGCAGGTGGCAATCCGGCAGGGCCAAAGAAACCAAACCAACCCTGCGCCACAAAACCAGGGTATCCAGACTCTGCCACCGTGGGTATGTTGTTCAAAATAGGAACCCGTTTCGACCCGGTGGTGGCCAGCACTTTCAAGCGCCCGCTGTTGTAATTGGCCACGGTGTTGGTGAGAGAGCTTTCGAACGACAAGTCCACGACGCCCGAGAGCAAATCTTGCATGGCCGGGGCTGCGCCCTTGTAGGGGATGTGCGCCAAGCTGATGCCTGCGTCAAAAGACAGTTTTTCGGCAATCAAGTGCGGCAAGGACCCCAGGCCCACACTCGCATAGTTGATTTTTCCGGGCTGGGCTTTGGCCGCCTTCACCATGTCTTGAAGGGAGTTGTACGGTGTCTTGATGCCTGCCAAAACAGCACCAGGGGTGTTGACAATGTTGGTGATCGGCGTGAAGTCTTTGGACGGCACAAAGCTCAAGGACTTGTGGATGTGGGGCCCAATGGACATGGCGCTGACCGTCATCACCCCCAGGGTGTAACCATCGGGCTGAGCTTTGGCCAAAACCGCAGTGCCTATATTGCCACCGGCACCGGCACGGTTGTCCACCACGACGGGCTGTCCCAAGCCATCGCTCAAGCGCTTGGCCAACTCCCGCGCCACCAGGTCGGTCACGCCGCCGGGTGGAAATGGAACAATCATGGTGATGGGCTTGACCGGGTATGGACTGGGGCTTTGCGCCGCAGTGATGCCAGAGGCCCCTGCCAGCACGGTAACGAGCAAAACTTTGACAGCGGTTTTGAGCATTCTTGACTTTCCTTGACTTTTGGATGGCATGGCACCATGCCATGCCCCTCACACCCATGAAGGCTTCGTCCAGTTAACCACAAACGACCACCGCTTGCCAGATCGAGAACCCCAAGCCTAGCCCGGCCTGACAACCGGACCACCGACGCTTTGCAACCATGGGCACGGGCATAAAACCAGGGCTTGAACGGGCACTTCAACACAACGGATCCATGAACGAAACACTGCAACCCGATTGGCGCCAACTGCATTTGGGCCGCTTGCTGGGCCACGCCATGCGCCGCTTTGACGCGCGGGTCTTGTACCTGATGGCGCACAACGTGGATGTGCCCTTGGCCTTGTCCAACTTGGCCGCGCGCGACCAAATCAGCGCGGCCCACATCCACATCACGCGCCACTTGGCGCTGGAGGGCTCGCGCCTGAGTGAGTTGGCCGATTTGGCGGGCATGAGCAAGCAGGCCATGGGCACCTTGGTGGATCAGTGCGAAGCCTGGGGCTTGGTGCTGCGCTTGCCCGACGGCACCGACGCCCGGGCCAAGCGGATCACCTTCACGCCCGATGGCTTGGCTTGGCTGGAAGCGTTCAAACAAGCCGTGGCGCAGGCCCAAACCGAATTCCGCGAAGAAGTCGGCGCTGAGGTGGCCACGGTGGTGGCTTTGGGCCTGGAGGCCTATGCCCAAGGCTGGCGTTGACCTATGGCTAATACCCATTTGGCGCGCGCGGCTGCCCCCTAGAATGAACCAAACAAGGGCTACAACGAGGAGATAGACCATGCGCATACTCATCGCTGAAGACGATCAGGTATTGGCCGACGGTTTGTTGCGCACGCTGCGCGCTTCTGGCGCAGCCGTGGACCATGTGGCCAGCGGCAGTGAGGCCGATGCCGCCTTGATGACCACCGATGAGTTTGATCTGCTGATTCTGGACCTGGGGCTGCCCAAAATGCACGGCTTGGAGGTGCTCAAGCGCATGCGCTCTCGCGGTTCTTCGATGCCGGTGCTCATCCTCACCGCGGCCGACAGCGTCGAAGAGCGTGTGAAAGGCTTGGACTATGGGGCCGACGACTACATGGCCAAACCGTTTTCTCTGCAAGAGCTGGAAGCGCGGGTGCGCGCCCTGACCCGGCGCGGCATGGGTGGTGCCACCTCCACCATCAAGCACGGCCCACTGGTGTACGACCAGGCGGGTCGGGTGGCCACCATCGACGGCAAGATGGTCGAGTTGTCGGCGCGCGAATTGGGCTTGCTGGAAGTGCTGCTGCAACGCTCGGGCCGCTTGGTCAGCAAAGACCAACTGGTGGAACACCTGTGCGAATGGGGAGAAGAGGTGAGCAACAACGCCATCGAGGTATACATCCACCGCTTGCGCAAAAAGATCGAAAAAGGCCCGATCCGCATCGCCACCGTGCGCGGTTTGGGCTATTGCCTGGAAAAGATACCGGCCTGAGCGCCCGCCCACCATGCCATGAAGATTTTTCAGCGCGAACAGCGCTCGCTGTTTGGCGAAATACTGGATTGGATGCTCACCCCGCTGCTGCTGCTGTGGCCCGTCAGCTTGGCGCTGACGTGGCTGGTGGCCCAAGGCATTGCCAATCAGCCGTTTGACCGCAGCTTGGAGTACAACGCCCAGGCCTTAGCGCAATTGGTGCGCACCGACCCGCAGCGCAAAACGGTGTTCAGCTTGCCCGGCGCGGCGCGCGACATCTTGCGTGCCGACGAGGTCGATGAGGTGTACTACCAGGTGCTTGGCCCCAGCGGGGAACTGCTCAGCGGAGACACCGACTTTCCCACGCCCAGCATCCCGCCGGGCGGGGGTGCAGGCCCCGGCAGCACACAGTTTCGCGACGACAACATGCGCGGTGTGGCCATCCGGGTGGCCTACCTGTGGGTCTACCCCCATGACCCCAGCAGCCCTGCCGCCTTGGTGCAGGTGGGCGAGACCTTGGGCAAGCGGTCGGTGTTGGCCACGGAGATCATCAAGGGCGTGATGCTGCCCCAATTCGTCATCTTGCCCTTGGCGGTGCTGCTGGTGTGGCTGGCCTTGGCGCGCGGCATCAAGCCGCTGAGCCAGTTGGAAGAGCGCATTCGGCTGCGCAAACCCGACGACATGAGCCCATTGGACGACCGGGTGGTGCCCCTCGAGGTGGCGCCCTTGGTCTCGTCCATCAACGACTTGTTGACCCGGTTGAAAGATTCGATCGCCACCCAAAAGCGGTTTTTGGCCGATGCGGCGCATCAGCTCAAAACCCCCCTGGCGGGCTTGCGCATGCAAGCCGACTTGGCGCAGCGCGCCGGCGCCAGCGCTGAAGAACTCAAGAAGTCACTGGTGCAAATTGGCCGCTCGAGCATGCGCGCCACCCACACCGTCAACCAACTGCTGTCGCTGGCGCGCGCGGAGAGCACCGGTGCCGTCATCCCAACCCAGGTGTGTGACTTGGTGGCTTTGACCTTGGAGGTGGTGCAAGACTCGCTGCCGCGCGCCATGGACCGCGCCATCGACCTGGGCTACGAAGGGCCGGATGTGGGCACCCGCACAGCTTGGACCATTGGTCACCCGACCTTGCTCAAAGAGTTGATCCGCAACCTGGTGGACAACGCCATCAACTACACCCCATCGAGCAGCGCCAAGCCAGGCGTGGTCACGGCACGGGTGTTGCCCCAAGCCGATGGTCTATCGGTGTGGCTGCAAGTAGAAGACTCTGGCCCTGGCATCGCACCGGGTGAGCGCGAATTGGTGTTCCAACCGTTTTACCGCGCCTTGGGCAACGAGGCCGACGGCTCTGGGCTGGGCCTGCCCATCGTGATGGAAATCGCCGCCAAGCATGGCGCCAAAGTGACGATTGATGACGCCCGCCCCGGCAACACCCCGCCAGGGGCTTTGTTCACGGTTGACTTCAGCAGCAGCACCCGCACCTGAAATGCACAACTTCGTTGCTTTGGCCGCAGGCCATGGCTGCCCTTGAGTGGCGTCAACCCTGGGGGCTTCGCCGAGAGGTGATCAAGGCTTGTGCATGTTGAGGTTTAAGCGCTCTCGCTCGATCACCCGTTGCACCACGTCATCGGCGGCCACCCGCTGCACATACGCCCATAAATCGGGCATCTCGGTCGGGGCAATGCCGGCCATGGTGGCCCATCGGGTGGCGGTCAGGGCATAAGCGTCCACGGGGCCCAAGTGCTCCCCAGCCAGCCATTCGCCCGCTGGCAGCGCCATCACCCGCGCTTGCAAGGCGTGTATCAGCGCGCGGTACTGCACCGCCGCATGCTGGCGAATGTCGGCTTGCACCGCCGGTTGGTCGCTGTATTTGTGCGGCATGAACACATGGGCAAAGGTCGGGTGCACCGTGTTGTTGAGCCAAGACAGGGTTTCGATGGCCCGCGCCCGCGCCATGGGCGCATCTGGCAGAAGGTGGGCCTGGGGAAAGCGTTTGTCCAAATACCCGACCATGGCCAAAATTTGCGTCAGCACCTCGCCGCCATCGACCAACACCGGTACCTGGCCATTCGGATTGATGGCTTTGAATTCCGGCGTGAGTTGCTCGCCTTTGTGCAGCTTGACCATGATGGGCTCAAAGGGCACACCGGCTTTTTCCAGCATGAGGTGGGGCACAAACGAACACGCGCCGGGTGAAAAGTACAGCTGAATGCTCATGTTTTTAGCTCCTGGGCTTGAAGGGGTACCTGTATGGGCGGGGGCATGGGCACATTGCACGGCATCTGACACAACTCGCGCCCGCCCACATGACAAGCGCGGTTGAAGGTCACCACGTGGTCGACCTGCGCGCGAATGCCAATCCACTCGCCCACTTTGTGGTCATGGTGGCTGGGCACATGGGCCAACACCGTCTCGCCGGTGTGCAGGCGCAAGGTGTACAAAAACTCGGAGCCGCGAAACGACTTGCGCATGATCTCGGCCTTCACCGGCGCGTCGTCATCGTGCACGATGTCGTCGGCGCGCAGCAACACGTCGCACTCGCCACTGGCCAGGGCACAGGGCAAGGGCAACTCGGCCACATCGGTGAGCTCGCCCAAGGGCGTTTGCACCACCACCTGGTTGCCGTCTTGGCGCAGCGTGGCGTGGGTGAACACGCCGTGGCCAATGAATTCGGCCACAAATCGGGTAGCCGGGCGGTGGTACAGGCTGTAAGCGTCGCCCCACTGGTGCAAGCGGCCTTCGGACATCACGCCAATCACGTCGCCCACGGCAAACGCCTCCATTTGGTCGTGGGTGACAAACAAGGCCGTGGTCTGGGCCTCTTTGAGGATGGCGCGCACCTCTTGGGCCAAGCGTTCGCGCAAGTCCACATCGAGGTTGGAAAACGGCTCATCGAGCAACAACAACTGGGGTTGGGGCGCCAACGCCCGCGCCAATGCCACGCGCTGCTGCTGGCCGCCACTGAGCTGGTGCGGCAAGCGCTGGGCCGACGATGACAGCCCGACCAAGTCCAACACGGCTTGCACCCGCGCTTGGCGTTGGTGACGGGCCCAGCCATGCAAGCCAAAGCCCACATTGGTGGCCACGTCCATGTGGGGAAACAAGGCATAGTCTTGGAACACCATGCCCACACGGCGCTTTTCCGGTGCGATCTGCACCGTGGCGCTGCTGACCACCTCATGTTCAATGCGGATGGTGCCCTCACTCACCGGCTCCAAACCGGCAATGGCGCGCAACAAGGTGGTTTTGCCGCAGCCCGAAGGGCCAATCAGCACGCCCATCTCGCCAGCGGCCAGGCGCAAGTTCACACCCGCCACCGCCGGCTGCTCGCGCCCAGGGTAATGCACCTTTAATTGTGTGACGTCAACGGCCATGCGGGGCATTGTAGGCAGGCCCTTTGCCCCCAAGGGCGTCCCTACAATCGGCTCCCTCATGCGTCGCCCCTCGCTTTCTTCGCTGCCACTGTCCAGCGCCAGCCTGGCTGTGCTCACGGCATGGCTGCTTTTGCCCGTGCTCATGGTTTTGGCGTCTTGGCTGCAATGGAGCAGCGACAGCGCTGCCATCTTGCGCGAGATGGTCCACACCGTGTTGCCCGATTACGCCTTGACGAGCGTGTTGCTGTGCCTGCTGGTGGGCGTTGGCGTGGTGGTGCTGGGCAGTGGCACGGCCTTGGCCGTGAGCTTGTTTGATTTTCCGGGCCGCAAAACTCTGGAATGGGCTTTGCTCCTGCCCCTGGCCATGCCCGCCTATGTGGTGGCCTATGCCTATACCGACTTTTTGCAGTACAGCGGCCCCCTGCAAATGTGGCTGCGCCAAGCCAGCGGGCTGCAAGGCGCCTTGTGGCCCGACATCCGCAGCCTGTGGGGCGCCGCTTTGGTGCTCAGCCTGAGCCTGTACCCCTATGTGTATTTGCTGGCGCGTACCGCCTTGACCGAGCGCGCCACCCCCTTGATGGAGGCGGCCCGTTTGCTGGGCGCGCCCTTGTGGCGGCGCATTTGGCAACTGGCCCTGCCCTTGGCCCGACCGGCCATTGCAGCGGGCACCGCACTGGCGCTGATGGAAACCTTGGCCGACTTTGGGGTGGCCAGTTACTTTGGCGTGCAAACCTTCACCGCTGGCATTTACAAAGCTTGGTTGGTGATGGACAACCGGGTGGCCGCAGCCCAACTGGCCACCAGCTTGCTGCTGCTGGTGGCCTTGATGCTCAAGCTCGAGCAATCGGCCCAATCGCGTTTGCGCTTTGCCAGCACCAGCGGCGGCACCCACGGCAATGAGGCCCAGGCGCTGCGTCTGCGCGGTGCCCATGCCGCACTGGCCTGGGCCTTGTGCAGCATGCCCGTGCTGCTGGGCTTTGGTGTGCCCGTGCTGCTGTTGTTGACGGCCCTGGCCCAAGCGGGCGACACCGGCTTGCCCTGGCTGCGTTTTGTCGACTGGACCTGGAACAGCCTGCGCCTGGGCGCGATGACCGCGGTATTGGCCGTGGGCTTGGCCTTGGCTCTGGCTTACCAAGCCCGTCTGGGCCAACACCGGCTCAGCCACTGGGCGGTGCAATGGGCGGGGTTGGGTTATGCCGTGCCCGGCGTGGTGATTGTGGTCGGTCTGTTGCTGCCCTTGGGTTGGTTGCAACAAACCTGGCCCAACAGCCAAGCGGGCATCTGGATCACCGCCACCGTATTGGGCCTGGTGTGGGCATATTTGGTGCGATTTGTGGCGGTGGCTTTGCAGTCGGTGCAAAGTGGCTATGCGCGCATCCCCGTCAGCCTGGATGAAAGCGCGCGCATGCTGGGCACATCTGCACGCACCCTGGTGCAACAGGTGCACATGCCTTTGTTGCAACGCTCGCTGGTGGCGGCCTTCTTGCTGGTGCTGGTGGATGTGATGAAAGAG
Source organism: Pseudomonadota bacterium (assembly GCA_041174965.1). Lineage (GTDB taxonomy): Bacteria > Pseudomonadota > Gammaproteobacteria > Burkholderiales > Burkholderiaceae_C > Limnohabitans. Next base: position 8,919 of record JBEDFU010000247.1, read on the forward strand.
TTGCCGGCCACCTTGATGCTGCGCCCTTTTGACACCGACACCTTGGCGGTGATGGCCTACCAATTGGCCCGCGACGAACGCTTGGCCGAAGCCGCCCTGCCCTCGCTGGCCCTGGTGCTGGTGGGCTTGGTGCCGGTGATGCTGCTCAGCCGCAGCTTGCGCCAACGTCCGCAGCCATCGTGATCGACCGTTAGCGCCCCCAGCGCTGGCCGTCAGGACTTGCTGGCGGTGGGGCTTGGGGTTGTGGTGTCGACGGGGGATTTGTCTTTGAGCAATTGCAGCTTATAGGGTGTGACCTGTTGGTCGATCCGCTGCGGCTCAGATTCGGTCGCAGGCACCCAACCCACAGCGCTGAACCAGCCATTGGACCAGCCCCAAAAAATCAAGTTGGCCCACAACAACAGCAACACCACAGCACGGCGGTCAAACATGGTTAGCACCCTGCGCAGCGATGGGG
>JBEDFU010000248.1:0-5834 GCA_041174965.1 Pseudomonadota bacterium
GTGCTCAGCGTGGGCAGCTACCTGGCCTTCATTGTCTTGCTCAAACTGCAAATTCCGGTTTGGCCAAAGTTCATCACCGGTTAAGGAGATACAGAGCATGGATTTAATCGCAAACCTGGCCACTGGTTTTGGGGTGGCTTTCACCCCCATCAACCTGATGTACTGCCTGATTGGTTGCATTTTGGGTACCTTGATTGGCGTGTTGCCCGGCATTGGCCCGGTCGCCACCATTGCCATGTTATTGCCCGCCACCTACGCTTTGCCGCCGGTGTCGGCATTGATCATGTTGGCCGGTATTTATTACGGCGCGCAATATGGTGGCTCCACCACGGCCATTTTGGTCAATCTACCTGGGGAGTCGTCCTCGGTGGTGACCATGATCGATGGCTACCAGATGGCCCGAAAAGGCCGAGCGGGACCCGCGCTGTCTGCCGCCGGCTTGGGCTCGTTTTTCGCTGGCTCTGTGGGCACCTTGATTTTGGCCTCATTTGCTGCGCCCCTGACCGAGTTGGCCTTCAAGTTTGGCCCGGCCGAATACTTCTCGCTGATGGTGCTGGGCCTGATCGGTGCCGTGGTGCTGGCGTCGGGCTCTTTGATCAAGGCGATTGCCATGATTTTGTTGGGTCTGTTGATGGGTTTGGTGGGCACCGATGTGAACTCCGGTGTGGCCCGCTTCAGCTTTGATATCCCCGAACTCACCGACGGCATTGGCTTTGTAACAATCGCCATGGGTGTGTTTGGTTATGGCGAGATCATCTCCAACCTGTCGCAACCCGAAGAAGATCGCAAGGTTTACACCGCCAAAGTGCAGGGCTTGTTCCCCACAATGATGGACATCAAATTGATGATCCCCGCCATTTTGCGTGGTACGGCTTTGGGTTCGATCTTGGGTGTGTTGCCCGGTGGCGGGGCCTTGTTGGCCGCGTTTGCTGCCTACACCATCGAGAAGAAAACGGAGCTCAAGCCCGGTGAAGTGCCCTTTGGCCAGGGCAATATCCGTGGCGTAGCCTCTCCCGAGGCGGCCAACAACGCTGGTGCGCAAACCTCCTTCATCCCCTTGCTGACCTTGGGCATCCCGCCCAATGCGGTGATGGCGCTGATGGTGGGTGCCATGACCATCCACAACATCCAGCCTGGCCCCCAGGTGATGACCAGCAACCCCGAGTTGTTTTGGGGCTTGATCGCCTCGATGTGGATTGGCAACTTGATGCTGGTGATCTTGAACCTGCCCTTGATTGGCATTTGGATCAAGTTGCTGTCGGTGCCGTATCGCTTGTTGTTTCCCGCCATTGTGTTGTTTTGCGCCATTGGTGTTTATTCAACCAACAACAACACCTTTGACATCTGGATGGTGGCGCTGTTTGGCTTTGTCGGTTATGTTTTCGTGAAGCTCGGCTGCGAGCCAGCGCCTTTGTTGTTGGGCTTTATCTTGGGCCCCATGATGGAGGAAAACCTGCGCCGCGCCTTGTTGCTCTCGCGCGGCGACTGGTCGGTGTTCGTCACCCGCCCGCTGTCGGGTTCCTTGTTGGCCGCCGCTTTGGTGTTGCTCATCATCGTGCTCTTGCCATCGGTCAAGGCCAAGCGCAAAGAGGCCTTTGTCGAGGAGTGACCTGTGCCTCTGGGCCGTTGGCCCAGTGCCTGTCATCTGCGGCACCTTCGGGTGCCGTTTTTTTGGGGGCTCCAGCGCAGGCCTTCGCTATCATCTGCGCATGAACTTCAATTACCAAACCCCCTACACATCGACCCGTTTGCCTGTGTTTGCGCGCAATGTGGTGTCCACCTCGCACCCTTTGGCCGCTCAGGCGGGTTTGCGCATCTTGTGGCAAGGTGGCAATGCGGTGGACGCCGCCATCGCCGCTGCTGCCGCCCTGACCATCACCGAGCCGGTGAGCAATGGTTTGGGCTCGGATGCTTTTTGTATTTTGTGGGATGGTCAGCAACTGCACGGCCTCAATGCCTCAGGCTCTGCGCCCCAGGCCTGGACACCGGGCTACTTTCAGTCCAAATACGGCGCATCGGCCACCACGCCGCCCAAGCGCGGCATGGATTCGGTCACCATCCCTGGTGCGGTGTCGGCCTGGGTCGCCTTGAGCGAGCGTTTTGGCAAGTTGCCGTTTGAGGATTTGTTGCAACCGGCCATCGAGATCGCTGAACGGGGATATTTGTTGCCGGTGGTGGTGCAGCAAAAGTGGGAAGCGGCCACCCCCGAGTTGCAATCTTTGCCCGGATTTGCCCAAAGCTTTTTGCCCTGGGGCCGTGCCCCCAAGGTGGGCGAGTTGTTCAAATTTCCAGCGGCGGCGCGCGGCTTGCGTTTGATCGCGCAAACCAAGGGCCAGGCGTTTTATGGCGGCGAAATTGCCCAAGCCCTGGCGCGCTTTTCAGCTGACAACGGCGGCAGCCACCAGGTGAGCGACTTTGCCCAGTTCAAGCCCGAGTGGGTCACGCCTTTGGCGAAAAATTACCGCCAGCACACCTTGCATGAAATCCCGCCCAATGGCCAAGGCATCGCCGCCCAAATTGCTTTGGGCATTTTGGAAAACTTCGATCTGGCCAGCCTGCCCGTCGATGGCGTGGCGTCGCAGCACCTGCAAATTGAAGCCATGAAATTGGCCTTTGCCGATGTCTACCGATTCGTGGCCGAGCGCCAAGGCATGGAGGTCAGCACCGAGCAAATGCTCGACAACGCCTACCTGGCCCAGCGCGCCAAGCTGATCGACATGAAGCGCGCCCAGGCTTTTGGCGCGGGCAATCCGGTCAAGGGCGGCACGATTTACCTCACCGCGGCCGACGAAAACGGCATGATGGTCAGCTTCATCCAAAGCAATTACATGGGCTTTGGCTCGGGTTGCGTCGAGCCCACCTACGGCATCAGCTTGCAAAACCGCGGCCATGGGTTCACCGTGTCCACCGACACACCGAACCAAGCCAATTTGGTCGCGCCGGGCAAGCGCCCGTTTCACACCATCATCCCGGCCTTTTTGACGCAAGATGGTCAGCCGGTGATGAGCTTTGGCGTGATGGGCGGCAATATGCAACCCCAAGGCCATATGCAAACCGTGGTGCGCATGCTCGACTACCAACAAAACCCCCAAGCCGCCTGCGACGCGCCGCGCTGGCGCTTCAACCAGGGTTTGGAGATCAATGTCGAATCCAGCATGAACCCGCAAACGGTGCAAGGCCTCAAAGACCTGGGCCACCATGTCGATGTGATCAACGACAGCTACCAAGACTTTGGCGCTGGCCAGTTCATTTGGCGCGCCGGTGACCCCAAAGTAGAAGGCTATGTGGTGGCCAGCGACCCGCGCCGCGACGGCTTGGCCGCCGGGTTTTGAGCGCTGCCAGCACCACATCTGCCGCCTGTGCGACAAGGGGTTAGCCCGACTGTCGTGCGCAACCTGCGGGTGATAAATTGACCCCGATTTCAATTCGGGGGTTGATGTGAAATTCTTTGCACCTGGTCAATGGTTGATCGCGGTCACCGCATGGTGCCTGCTGGGCGCGGCGCAAGCCCAAACAGCCTATCCCAATCGCGCTGTCCGTTTGGTGGTGGCCGCAGCCCCCGGTGGCGGCACCGACATCTTGGGCCGGATGATGGCCCAACGCCTGAGCGACCGTTTGGGTCAGGCCTTCGTGGTGGAAAACAAAGGCGGTGGCGGCGGCAGTGTGGCTGCCGATTTTGTGGCCAAGTCGCCAGCCAATGGCTACACCCTGTTGGTGACCAATGACCAACTCACCGTGGGGGCCAGTTTTGCGGGGGCCTCCAATTACGATGTGATGAAAGACTTTGCGCCGATTGGTTTGATCGGCCGCACCTCGATCGTGGTGGGTGTGAACCCATCGGTACCGGCCAACACCATTGGTGAATTGATCGCCTTGGTGCGGGCCAACCCTGGCAAATACAGCTTTTCTTCTTGTGGACACGGCACGCCCTTGCATTTGGCCGGTGAGATGCTCAACCTATCGGCGCGCATCGACATGGTTCATGTGCCCTACCGGGGCTGCTCCCCTGCCTTGGCCGACGCAGTGTCGGGCCAGGTGCCCATCTTTTTTAACATGATCAGCAACTCCTTGCCGCATGCCAAAAATGGCAAGGTGCGTTTGCTGGCTGCGGCGTCTTTGCAGCGTTTGCCCAGCCAGCCGCAGCTTCCCACCATTGCCGAAGCCGGGTTCCCGGCCTTTGATGCCTACCCGTGGTTTGGCATTTTGGCGCCTGCGGGAACACCCCGCGAGATTGTGCAAATGCTCAGCCTTGAGGTGGCCGCTGCCGTGCAAAGCGCTGAGATTGGCGACAAATTGCGGGGCATGAATTTCGAGCCCACCGTGGCCACCCCCGAATCTTTTGCCGACATCATGCGCTCGGATCTGGTGCGCTGGGGTCGGGTGGTGCGCGAGGCCAAAGTGAAGGCTGCACCCGAATGAACCCTGGCCCTGCTCGGGCGTGATGCCTGAAGGTGTGCCCATACAACCCTCTGTGGAAATTAGATGATGAATGTCGAAAACCGTTTTTGCCAGGTGTCTGGTGTGAAAGTTCACCTGCGCCAAGGTGGGCAAGGGCGCCCGATCTTGTTTTTGCACGGTGCCGGTGGCGTGACGGGGTGGAGCCCCTTCTTTGAACAACTGGCCCAGGGCGCCCAGGTGTGGGCGCCAGATCACCCGGGCTTTGGCCAATCGGACGACCCAGCGTGGATCAAGCACATGCCTGACCTGGCCATGTTCTACCTGGACTTTTTGGACCAGTTGGCACCTGCCGAAGGGTTTGACGTGGTGGGCCACTCGATTGGGGGCTGGCTGGCCGCCGAGATCGCGGTGCGCAACAGCCGCCATGTGCGCAGCCTGACCTTGATGGCCAGCGCGGGCTTGCGGGTGCCGGGCACACCCATGGGCGACATTTTCATTTGGAACGACGAGGAAACCGCGCGCCACCTGGTGTTTGACCCCGACCTGCGCGCAGCGCGCTTGGCCGCCCAACCCAGCGAGGCGGAGGCCGATATCTTGGTGCGCAACAAGTTCAGCTTTGCCAAGCTGGCCTGGCACCCGCGCTTGTTCAACCCCGATTTGCAAAAGTGGTTGCACCGCATCCAAGTGCCCACCCAGGTGATCTGGGGCGACCACGATGGTTTGTTCCCGCTCGCCTATGCCCACCATTGGCACCAACAGTTGCCCGCCAGTGCATTGCACATCGTGCCCGATTGCGGACACTCCCCCATCAACGAAAAGCCCGCCGAAACCGCGGCGCTGATTCACCAATTCATTGCCAAAACCGCCGCATGAAAATCCTCAACTTCACCCTGATGCCCTACCGTCCGATGGACATTCAGGCATCCAAACAACACCGCTCAGCTTGGGTGGTGTTGCCCAATACCTTTTATGACCCCGAATTGGGCGCGCAGGAATACGAGAGCTACATCGACATGTTGGCCGAATCGGAAACCCTGGGCTTTGATGGTGTGTGTGTCAACGAGCACCACCAAACCGCTTATGGGCTGATGCCTGCGCCCAACCTGATCGCCAGCGCTTTGATCCAGCGCACCAAGCGCATTCGCATTGCGATTTTGGGTCGCGCCTTGCCCCTGGTGGGCAACCCGATTCACATCGCCGAAGAGTTCGCCATGCTCGACAACATGTCGCGCGGGCGCATCATCGCGGGCTTTGTGCGCGGCATCGGTGCCGAATACCACAGCACGGCGATCAACCCGTTTTACTCGCACGAACGCTTTCACGAGGCGCACGACTTGATCATCAAAGCCTGGACCACCCCAGGCCCTTTCCCTTGGGAAGGAGAGCATTACAACCTCAACTACGTCAACCTGTGGCCACGCGTTTACCAGCAACCC
>JBEDFU010000249.1:0-4627 GCA_041174965.1 Pseudomonadota bacterium
CCCCATGCCAGCCCAGCGGCCAACCCCGACCCGGCCCAGGCCGCATAATCTGCCTTCTATTTGGAGCAAGACCATGGCATCAGTCAACAAAGTCATCCTCGTCGGCAACTGTGGCCGCGACCCCGAAATCCGCTACCTGCCCTCGGGCCAAGCGGTGGCCAATGTCAGCGTGGCCACCAGCTCGCGCCGCAAAGACCGCACCAGCGGCGAGATGATCGAAGACACCCAGTGGCACCGCGTCACTTTTTACGACCGCTTGGCCGAAATCGCCGGTGAATACGTCAAAAAAGGGCGGCCCATTTATGTCGAAGGCCGCCTGAAATACGGCTCCTACACCGACAAAGCCACGGGCGTGGAGAAAAACACCGTGGACATCATTGCCACCGAACTGCAATTGCTCGGCGGTCGTGAAGGCATGGGCGCCCCTGCCGGCGAGGGCGGTGGTGCACCCCAGCGCTCGGCCGCACCCGCCCCCGCACCGCAGCGCAGCGCACCGGCCAAGTCGGGGTTCGATGACATGGACGACGACATTCCTTTCTGACGCCATGCCTGGGGTGCCACCTGCGCGCCCCGCCTTGCCAAAGTCGCTGCTCTGGCCTTCTGAACCCGAACTGTGGGCGATTTACAACCCCTTGGGTAAAAACCCATAAAATTGATACCAAATAATTCATAATGTCGCTAAATTTCGACTTTATGGATGTTTATGGGTTCAAAAATATCTATCCGTTGGTTTCTTTATCTGGCCGGCGCCATGGCTGCATTGTGGGCCTCGGCCCACGCCCAGATCAACCCCAGCATTGCGCCGCCCCAGGCGGTGCAGTCCCCCGAGCGTTGCATTCCGGCGGCGGCGCAGCACCACCGCATTGACCCGCGCTTGCTGCGCGCGGTGTTGAAGGTGGAGTCCGATTTGCGGCCCTGGGCTTTTGGGCGCAATACCAACGGCACAGTGGACATGGGGATGGCGCAAATCAACAGCATCCATTTGCCCGAATTGGCGCGCCATGGCATTCAAAGCCAGCATTTGTTTGACCCGTGTGTGGCCAGCTATGTGGCGGCTTGGCTGCTGCGCAGAAACATCGATCGCCATGGCCTGACCTGGTTTGGGGTGGCGGCCTACCACTCCCTCACGCCCGAGCACAACCAGCGCTACCAGGGTTTGCTGATGAAGGTTTTGTACCCCGATGTGGTGGCCAGCAGACGGGCAGCGTCTGCCGCGAAAAGCGCTACGGCCAATACCCACTCGGTGGCCAATACCCGAGCAGGCGCCTTCACGGGCTACAACACCAACGCCAACTCAAACGGGAATGCGAGCATGGGCGCAGCGCCCAGCCTTGCGCGCCAGACCGATGCAGTGCCGACCTTGCTGGCCGAAAGCCATTGATTCAGGGCGCGCGCAGCGCAGGCATTACTTTTTGTTTTTGCGGTTGAATTGGTTGAGCAACCAAAATCCGACAACGACAAACCACAGGACAAACAGGATGTGGTGAGTTTGCATGTTTTTCTCCTCAAAATAAGACTGGCATCATAAACACAAAGCGCCCCATGTCGGCGACCAAGGTCGACCAGCGGGGCAAAAGGTCGAGCACGCTGTGAGACTTCATGCGCTCAACGGAGACGGGTTGCGGCGAAGCAAAGGGACCATGGCCACGATGGTGGCGATCAGCAGCAGCACCTCTAGGGCGTAGACGGCGGTATAGCCCATCACCGGGGTGCTCATGCTGGCGACCACATCGCGCAGCATGCCGCCCAAGGCGATGGCCAAGCCGGCTGCGGTGGCTTGCACCGCGCCCCAGGTGCCCAAGGCCAAACCGGTTTGGTTCGGTGGGGCCGCCTGCATGGTGGCGGTCAAAGTGCCGTGGCCAAACAAGCCGCTGCCCAAGCCAATCAAGCCCGTTCCGAGGGCAAACAACAGGGTCGATTGCATGGAGGCCGAAGCAATCACCGCCAAAAACGCCGGAATGCCCACCCAGGCCCCAATGCTGGCCATGCGAAACGGGTCATAGCCGCGCCCCAGCACCACGGAGGCCAGGGCAAAGCCGCTCAATGCACCCGTGGCCAAGGTGGCGGTCAGGGTGGTGGTGGTGCCCACACTGAGTTGCAAAATTTCACCGCCAAAGGGTTCGAGCAACACCTCTTCCATGTTGAAGGCCATGGTGCCAAAGCCCACCGCCACCAAGCGGCGCACGGCGTGTCCCGAGTGGCTGAGGGTGGCCCAGGCGGATTGGAAGGTGATGGGCGTATCTGCCCGCTTGCGGTGGCGATCGCGCGCCTCTTGCTTCCACAAGGCGGTCACATTGAGCACCAGGGTCAACACCGCACAGGCTTGGATCACCTGCACCAAGCGCCCCGGCGAATAATCGGCCAATGCAGCGCCAAACACCAAGGCGCTGACGATGGTGCCCAGCAACAGCATCACGCACATCAGGCCCACCACTTTGGGTTGGTCTTCGATGGGGGCCAAATCGGTGGCCAAGGCCAGGCCCACGGTTTGGGTGGTGTGCAAGCCCGCACCCACCAGCAAAAACGCCACGGCCGCACCCATTTGGCCCACCCAGGCAGGTGCTTGGCTGGCTTGGCCCGAGCCTGACAGCACCAACAGGGCAAACGGCATCACCGCCAGGCCGCCAAATTGCAGCAAGGTGCCCATCCAGATGTAGGGCACCCGGCGCCAGCCCAACTCGGAGCGGTGGTTGTCAGAGCGAAAGCCGATCAGTGCCCGAAATGGCGCAAACAGCAAAGGAATGGAGATCATCACCGAGACCAAGGTGGCACTGACGTGCAGCTCCACGATCATCACCCGGTTGAGCGTGCCCACCAGCAGCACCAAGGCCATGCCGACGGAGACTTGAAACAAAGACAGGCGCAACAGGCGCGAGAGCGGCAAATCCGGCGAAGCGGCATCGGCAAAAGGCAAAAACTTGGGGCTCATGTGCGCCCATGCCTTGAGCATTTTGAGGCTGATGCTGTTCATGCGTGTACCGGGTGGCGGCGCCTTGAAGAAAAAAGAACCGAGATCAAAGACCTCGGTTCTTTGGCAGAAACAGATGAATCTATTTCTTGGCTTCCGCTGGCGCAGCAGCCACTGCCGCAACAGGTGCTTTGCCGTTCAGGAAGCCCTTCACCCAGGTGGTGTTCAGGGTGATGGCCAAGTGCACCGAAAACGATGCCACAGCCACAGCGATCAAAAAGATCGGTACGCCCACTTGGGGACGCACCACGGTCCACATTTTTCCGTAGATCATGTTGTTGCCCCTTTACTTGAGCCAGGGTGAGTAGATGTACGCAAGCAAATGGGCGAATGCAGCAATCATCCCAAAAATTTGCGTCCCTTGGATGAGGTGCCTGTGCAGCTCCTCAGATTCGGCCTCGGTCAAACCGGTAGGCCCTACTTTGTCGGACATGAGTGTCTCCTTGCAAGAAGTCTCCGAACCGTGCTGAACCCGCACGAGGGTTATTCGTGACCCCCATGGCCACAAATGCTTTCCAACACAGGTGACGCACTGTCAATTTGACGGTACAAAACCAAATGTCTAGCCCAATTTACATTCGGATGGGTGGTTTTGTCAATGACGCCATGCACCTGGTGGCGCATTTATGCATCAAAAAAGTGCACAAAGTATGACAAGTGGTTGATTTAAATGAATTTTATTTTTTCCGCATCTGTGCATGGTGGCGTGTTGCCCCAGTTGAGGGGCTGTGGGCCGCAGTCGCGGCCCACAGGGGCCAGAGCCAAGCGGGCTCAGGCTCGGTGCGGCTGGCGTGTGCGTCGCCGGGGGCGGGGTGCCGGCTCTGCCAGGGGCAGCACACCTTCGAGCGCACTGGCTTGGTGGATCACGCCCCCACCCAGACACACCTCACCGTCGTAGAGCACCGCCGATTGGCCTGGCGTCACCGCCCACTGGGCCGGGTCAAACCGCAGGCTCAGCAGGTCGGGGCCAATGGCGGTGACGTGACAAGGCGCATCGGTTTGGCGGTAGCGGGTTTTGGCGGCCAAGGCGCTGGCGCTGGGCGCTTGGCCCGATACCCAACTGAGGTCTTGCGCATGCAACTGTTCGGACAACAACCACGGGTGATCGTGGCCTTGCACCACCCACAAGGTGTTGTGTTCCATGTCTTTGCGCGCCACAAACCAAGGCGCATGCTCGCCCGCTCCGCGCGCGGCACCGCTGGCTTTGACGCCACCAATGCCCAGCCCTTGGCGCTGACCCAAGGTGTAAAAACTCAGGCCCATGTGTTCGCCCACACAGCGTCCCCGCTCGTCGCGCACCGGCCCGGGTGTGCTGGCGATGTAGCGGTTTAAAAAGGCCCTGAACGGGCGCTCGCCAATGAAACAAATGCCGGTGGAGTCGCGCTTTTGCGCGTTGGGCAAACCGATCTCGGTGGCCAAGCGGCGCACTTCGCTTTTGTGCAACTCGCCCACCGGGAACAGCGTTTGGCGCAATTGGTCTTGGCGCAAGCGGTGCAGAAAATAACTTTGATCTTTGCCGGGGTCCAGGCCTTTGAGCAACTGCACGCTGTCGCCTTGTTCGCGCACTCGGGCGTAGTGGCCGGTGGCAATTTTGTCGGCGCCGCGCGCCATGGCGTGGTCCAAAAAAGCTTTGAATTTGATCTCTGCATTGCACAAGAT
>JBEDFU010000250.1:0-5475 GCA_041174965.1 Pseudomonadota bacterium
GGATAATCGCCGCATGACACCAACACCCTTCGGCCTGGGCCGTTTGAGCCCTGCCCAAAAAGGCGCTGCGGCCGCGCTCACCACCATCGTGGTGTGGACCTCGTTCATCATCATCTCGCGCGCCTCGGCCGCGCACACCTTGCAGCCTTTCGACTTGGCCTTGTTGCGTTATTTAGGTGCGGGCGTGGTGTTGCTGCCTTGGGGTCTGTGGTTGGTGGCGCGCCAACGTGGCCAGCCAGGCATGGCGTCGAGCTTTGGCGGCTTTTCGCCCTTGCCCTGGGGCCTGAGCTTGGGGCTGGGCCTCACTGGCGGGGTGCTGTTTGGTTTGTTTTCTTTTTCGGCTTTTTTCTTGGCACCGGCCGGCCATGCCTCGGTGTTTTTGACCGGCAGTTTGCCGCTGTGGTCGACCCTGGTGGCCTGGGTGTGGTTGCACGAGCAAATTGGTGCCCGGCGGGCGCTGGGTTTGTTGCTGATCTTGGTGGGCGATGCGGTGGTGGGCTGGAACAGCCTGCGCCAAGCCTTTGACGGCAGCGGCGTGTGGCGTGGGGACCTGTGTTTCATGGCCACTGCTTTCAGTTGGGCTTGCTACAGCGTGATGCTCAAGCGCCACCAGGTCGATCCGGTGCGCGCCACCATCGCCACCACGGTGGTGGCCTTGGTCATTTTGGTGCCCGCCTATGCGCTGGCTTGGGCCTTGGGATGGATCACCTCGGCGCTGCCGCAGGCCTCGTGGTCAGAGATGGGTTTTCAGGCGTTTTTTCAAGGGGCCATTTCGGTCGTGGTGTCAGGCATTTCTTTCAGCCAAATGGTGCGCCACTACGGCCCGGTGCGCACCAGCATGATCACCTCGGTGGTGCCGTCCACCTCGGCCATGTGCGCGGTGCTGATTTTGGGCGAGCCCCTGAACGCGCACTTGGTGGGCGGCTTGGTGTGCGTCACCTTGGGCATTTTGGCCGGCGTGTGGGCCGCCAAGCCGGCACCGGCCAAACCCACATGAAGCGCTTGGCCATCGAGACCAGCACCGAACAACTGTCGGTGGCCGTGTCGGCACGGGGCCAGGTGTGGTCGCACCAAGGCCCCGGCGGTGCCCAAGCTTCGGCCGGTTTGCTGGCCGCCGTGCAGCAGGTGCTGGCGCAAGCGGACTTGGCGCTGAACGATATCGGCGTGATCGCCATGGGCCGTGGGCCGGGTTCGTTCACGGGCTTGCGCACCGCGTGTTCTGTGTCGCAAGGCCTGGCGTTTGGCTTGGGCGTGGGCATCTTGCCCATCGACACCTTGCTGGCGCTGGCCGAAGAGGGGCGCCACCTCTGCGCGGCGGGCGGGTCCGAGGCCAAGCCTGGGTCTGCAATGGCGGGCACCGAGCGGTTTTATGCGGTGATCGACGCCCGCATGGGCCAGCTCTATACCGCGGCCTACGAACACCGAGCTGGCCGTTGGCACACATTGCAAGCACCGGCGGTGCAAAACCCCGCCGACTGCGCGCTGCCACAGGTTTGGTCAGGGCAGCCCGTGTGGGCGGTGGGCATGGCGCAGGGCTTGTTGCCCGACCTGGGCGGTGCTGCGTTGACCTGGGTGCCCGCCCACCCCACCGCCAGCGCCTTGCTGCGCTTGGCCGACCAAGCCCAGGCCGAAGGCGCCGAGGTACCGCCCGCCTTGGCCTTGCCGCTGTACCTGCGCGACAAGGTGGCCCAGACCAGCGCTGAGCGCGCGCTGGCCAAAGCCCACAGCGCGCCCACCTGAGACCAGACCGGGCCCAGGCCCATGTCGGACAATGGCGCCATGTCTGCCCTTGCCCCCACCGTGATGCACGCGCCCACCGCATGGTCCCTGCGGCCCATGCGGGCGTCCGATCTGGACGCGGTGGTCTTGCTCGAGCAACAGGTCTACCCCCACCCCTGGACGCGGGGCAACTTTGCTGACGCCTTGGCCGCGGGCTACCACGCGCAGTGTGTGCACCAAGACACCGAGCTGTGTGGCTATGTGGTGGCCATGGCTGGGGTGGAAGAGGCGCACCTGCTCAACATCACCGTGGCGCGACACCTTCAAGGCCAAGGCCACGGGCACCACCTGTGGCAACACCTGTGCGCCTGGGCACCCCAGGTGGGGGCCCAACGCATGTGGCTGGAGGTGCGCCGCAGCAACGTTGCCGCACAAGCCATCTACAAACACTGGGGCTTTGAAACGGTGGGCGAGCGCAAAAACTACTACCCGGCCGGGCGCGGCCAGCGCGAAGATGCGGTGGTCATGGGGCTGACGCTGTGAGCCTGCACCTGGATGAGCGCCAACGCGCCATGCTCGCGGAGATGCACATCCGCGTGTGGCCCGCACGCAGCGATGCCACAGCCGCCCCCAGCGCAAAGGACGCTCACACCCCCACGGCTGCAACCAATGCCAGCCTCACTGCCCAGACACAGGCCAACCATCCCGCACCCGCCAGCGCCGACACGATGCCCCAGGGCGGCGCACGCCCATCGGACGCGCCATCTCACCCATCCCCGCAACCCATGAAGTCCGTTGGTGCCCCAAGACCCAGCGCAACGACGGTCAAGGCGACAAGCGATTCACCCGAGGGGGCCGATGGCACCACCTTGCAGGCCCAGCGCGATCGGGTGGCCGATTTGGGCTGGGGTGCCTTGAAGGTGGCGGTGGGTGAATGCCAGGCCTGCGCCCTGGGCAGCACGCGCAGCCAAGTGGTCTGGGGCCAAGGCACACCCGAACCTGATCAAAGTGCGGGTGATGGGGCGGTGGCCCCAGCGGGCGTTGGCGTGGCCCAGGCCGATTGGTTGGTGGTGGTGGCCGCGCCCACTGCCGAAGACCAGGCCCAGGGATTGCCGATGGTGGGCGATCCGGGCCGCTTGCTCGACAACATCTTGCGCGCCGTGGGCTTGCAGCGCGAGGGCTTGGGCCCCTTGGGCCACAGCGTGTTCATCACTTCTGCCCTCAAATGCGCGCCACCCCAAGAGCGCAACCCGCAAGCCGCCGAGTTGGCCATGTGCGAGCCGCACCTGGCGCGGCAAATCGCCTTGTTGCGACCCAAGGTGATCGTGGCCATGGGCCTGGTGGCGGCGCAAAGCGTGTTGCGCTCAGATGCCGAGCGCATCGCCGGTTTGCCGCTGGGGCGTTTGCGCCAACAGGTGTGGCAGCACCAGGGCACACCCGTCGTGGTGACCTACCCCAGCGCGTATTTGATGCGCACCCCCGCCGACAAAGCCAAGGCCTGGGCCGACTGGTGCATGGCGCGCACCTTGGCCCTGGGGCATGCCGGGTAAATCCCTAGGCGGGCAGCGGGGGTTTTTCGACAACACTTGCCCTCTGTTTTGCAAGAGGGCGGTGCGACCCGCACGGTCTTCATGCGCAGCCCCTGCCATGATTTTTTGTTTGCCATGACCCACCGCGTGACCCTTCACCCCAGCGCCAGCAGCTTTGACTGTGCGCCGGGCCAAGCCATTTTGAAAGCCGGCTTGGCCGCAGGCCTGCGCTTGCCCTTCAGTTGCCGCTCGGGCATGTGCCGCACCTGCAAGGGCCGGGTGGTGTCAGGTCAGGTGGACTTTGGTGACGCCCATGTGAAATACCTGTCGGAGGCCGAGCGCGCCCAAGGCCAAGCCTTGTTGTGCTGCGCCACGCCCTTGAGCGACCTGGTGGTCGAGGTGGAAGAGATCGACCCCGATCGGCACCTCAGCCCGCAGCGCATGCCCGCACGGGTGCTGTCGTTTGACACACCCACACCCGATGTGCGCATCGTCACTTTGGGCTTGCCGGCCAACGAGCCGGTGCAGTTTCGCGCCGGCCAGTTCATCGATGTGCTGCGCCCGGATGGCACGCGGCGCAGCTACTCCATCGCCACCATGCCCGAAGCCGCTGGGGTGCGCCAGCTCGAGCTGCACATCCGCCACATGCCCGGTGGCGTGTTCACCGACCATGTGTTTGGCGCCATGAAGCTGCGCGAAATTTGGCAAATCGAAATGCCCCTGGGCTCGTTTTACCTGCGCGAAGACAGCACGGCGCCCATGGTCATGCTGTGCTCGGGCACCGGTTTTGCACCCATCCAAGCCATGGTCGCCGACAGTGTGGCGCGCGGCATCACCCGGCCCATCCACTTGTATTGGGGCGGCCGTCGGCGCGAAGACCTGTACCGTGCCGAGCAGGCCCAGGCCTGGGCCGATGTGCATGCGCACATCCGCTTCACACCGGTGCTGAGCGATGCCACTGACGCCGACGCTTGGTCGGGGCGAACCGGCTTGGTGCACCAAGCGGTGCTGCAAGACCACCCCGACTTGAGCGCCATGCAGGTGTATGCCTGTGGGGCCCCCGTGATGGTCGAGGCAGCGCGGCGCGATTTTGTGGCCCAAGCCCATTTGAGCGAAGCTCAGTTTTATGCCGACTCGTTTTTGAGCGCCGCTGACCAAGCGAGCAGCGCGCCATGAAAGCCCCCACCCTTGCCCTGACCCCCAGGCCCAGGCCTGGCTGCGCAAGCGGCCCTGTTCAACCCGGCCCACATTTGTTTTAACTGCCCATAGGAGACTTGCCCATGCTGCCCGACAACTGCACCGTTGTGCCCCAAGAACGCCAATCCGTCATCAAGCCTTATTGCATGAGCCACGGCACCTTGGAGGTCTACAGCCTCAAAGCTTCGCGGCGTTTTTACGAAGAATTTTTGGGCCTGGAATGCGTGCGCCATGGCAAGCCCGCCATGGTCATTCGCTTAGGCATGCGCTTCCATGTGGTGTGTGTCGAGGTGGGTGACCAAATCCACCCGTGCAGCTTGCTCAACCACTGGGGCGTGGACGTGGCCACCCGCGCCGAAGTCGACGAAGCCCATGCCAAGGCCTTGGCCCACAAAGACAAATACAAAATCCGCCAGGTCTTGCCGGTGCAAGAGATGCACGGCGTCTACAGCTTTTACCTCGAAGACCTGGACCACAACTGGTGGGAAATTCAGCACTACGCCAACGGCTTTCAACACGACGACTTCTTTGACTTTGGCGACCGCTTCACCATGGAAGAAGAGGGCGACGCCGCCAACCTGGAAGAGCTCAAAAACTGATTCAGCAAAAACTGCTTCAGCCATCGATCGATTCATTCCATCCATTCAACGGAGATCAACATGTTCAAACCTTTTCAACGCTGGGGTGCCGCCTTGGCGGCCGCTGCCAGCTTGTGCGCTGCCATGTGGGCCGCGCCGGCCATGGCCCAAACCACACCCATCAAGGTGGGTGGCTCACTGGCGCTCACGGGCCCCTTGAGTGCCTCGGCGGTGATGCAAAAAATCGCGGGCGAGATTTACCTCGAACAACTCAACAAGCGCGGTGGTTGGATGGGCCGCCCGGTGGAGTGGGTGCTCAAAGACGACCAGTCCAAGCCCGATGTGGCGCGCACCTTGTATGAGCAGTTGGTCACCGTGGACAAGGTCGACTTGCTGATGGGCCCCTACGCCACGCCCAATATTTTGTCGGCCATGGGCATTGCCCAGCGCTA
>JBEDFU010000251.1:0-3879 GCA_041174965.1 Pseudomonadota bacterium
CCTTGCACCGCCATGGCCAGCGTGGCCATGGGGGGACTCAAGAGATCGGCCAACACCCCGATGTAGAAAAACCCAATCGGCCCCAAACCGATGCAGGCTGTCAACACACCCAGCAAGCGCGCGCGCTGCGCCACGGGTGAGTCGCGGTACATCAAGGTGGTTTGCATGACTGCAAACCCCACCGCACCCAGGCCATTGAGCAGCAACAGCAGGGCGGCCAAGGTCACGCTGTGGGCCAGGGCAAAACCCACCGATGTGGTGAAGTACACGACCACGGCGCCCACATAAATGCGCCCATACCAAGCGGGTTTGGCAAAGCTGGCAAACAAGAGCGCGCCGACAAAGCCACCCACGCCTTCACAACTGGCCAACAGTCCCACGTCTTGGTTGCCCAAGTGCAAGGCGTCGCTGGCCAATACAGGGATCATGCTGGTGAAGGGCCAGCCAAACACATTGAAGATGGCGGTGACGGACAAAATACCAATCAAGCGATCGTCTTGGCGCGCCAGTGCAAAGCCCTCACGCATCGGCCCCAGAAGCGACAACGGATGCTTGATCGGGTGTTTATGGTCTGGGGCAACGCCCCAGACCACCCATAAACTGACACTGTGCAGCACCAGCCCCAGCCAAAACACACCGCCAATGTCAAATTGGGCCAACAGCAGGCCGGCCAATATGGGTCCCAAAACCCGGCTGACGTTGTTGACACCCACATCCACCGACAAGGCCGGGCCGATGCGCTGTGCACCCACGGAGTCCCCGATCATCATGCGCCGCACCGGGTTGTCAGCCGCCCAACAAATGCCGTTGATAAAGCAACCCACCCCCAAATGCCAAATGCTCAGCCAACCCATGCTGGCCAGCAGTGCCAAAACCCCGCTGGTCAACAAAGAGGTGCCGACCATCAGCATCAAGGACAAGCGGGAATCAAAACGCTCGGCCAATGCCCCGATCAAGGCACCAAACAAGCCCATGGGCAACAAGCGCAACATGCTCAGCAACGCCACGATGAAGGCCGACTCGGTGACCCGGTAGGCAAACAAGCCCATGGCCAGCATCTCGAGCCAACGCACGGTTGAAAACAAAAAGCCCGAAAACAGCAAGCGCCAAATGGCGTGAAGGGCTTGCCAACGGCCAGTGGGCGTGCTCAAGGGCGCTGGCCTTGAGGTCTGGGCATGGACATGGACAAATGGGTGGTGGGCATGTCTCTATGGAATTTGTGTGTCCCTGTCGGCTGGTCGGCGACGCGGGGATTTGCTGTGGGGAAATCATGCCACAGTATGGGTTTTGACCTGGGTCGCTGGGGCGACCCCTTTTTTGTAAAGGTACGCCATGCAACCTGCACCCTTGATCTTGGCCTTTGACGTCTTCGGCACGGTGGTCGATTGGCATGGATCGATCAGCCGCGAGGTGGCCGCACTCATCCCGGGTGAAGACGGCGACGCCTTTGCCAGCGCTTGGCGCGCGGGCTACAAACCGGCCATGGCCGAGGTGCGCTCGGGCCAGTTGGGCTGGACCAAGATTGACGACCTGCACCGGCGCATCTTGGACCAGGTGCTCAAGGCCCGGGGTCACGACTTGGACGAGGGCCAGCGCCAGCACCTCAATCGCGCGTGGCACCGCTTGGCACCGTGGCCAGATACCATCGCGGGCATGCAGCGATTGAAGGCGCACTTCACCTTGTGCACCTTGTCCAATGGCAACTTGAGCTTGCTGGCCCACATGGCCAAGCACGCCGGTTTGCCTTGGGACTTGATTTTGTCGGCCGAGGTGTTTCGCCATTACAAGCCCGACCCCCAAACCTATTTGGGCGTGGCCGAGGTGTTTGATGTCGCTCCCGGTCAAGTGATGTTGGTCGCCAGCCATGAGGACGATTTGGACGCGGCCGCTGCCTGTGGTTTGCAAACCGCCTATGTCTCTCGGCCCCTGGAGCTGGGGCCTGGGGTCACCATTCAACATGGCGATTTGTCACGCTTCACGGTGGCAGCCCAAGACTTCAATGACTTGGCGGATCGCTTGACACTCCGCGTGCGCCACTAAACTGCCAGCATGACCACCATCGCCCGCATTGATAGCCATGTGCTGCACGTCTCGACCAAAACCAATTGGTGGTTTTTGTCGGTGACCGACAGCAGCGGTGCCGTGGGCTGGGGCGAAGGCTCACTCAACGGCTGGGAGCCGATGCTCGACACCGTGTGCCAGCAATGGCGCAGCGATTGGTTGGGGCTGAACTTGGACCAAGCCCAGCAACAGGTGCGCGCGGCCCCGGCGTCGCCAGGCGGGTTGGTGGGCAACACCGTGGTCAGCGCTTTTTTGCAAGCCGTGCTGGGCTTGCAAGCCCAACATGCGGGTTGCGCACCCCACAGCTTGTTGGGCCCGGTGCAGCGCCAGGTGGTGCCGCTGTACGCCAACATCAACCGCGCCACCACCGACCGCAGCCCCCAAGGTTTTGTGGACACCGCTTTGCGCGCCCGCGCTCAAGGCTTTGAGCGCTTCAAAGCCGCTCCCTTTGATGGCCTCACACCGGCCCTGTGTGGCACGGCCCAAGGCCAAGCCAAAATTCACCATGGGGTGGACTGCATGTTGGCGCTGCGCGATGCCCTGGGCGCGCAGGCCCTGCTGATGGTCGATTGCCATTGGCGCTTTGACGAGGCCCGTGCGCTGCAAACTTTGCGCGACTTGGCGCCCGCCAACTTGCACTGGTTTGAATGCCCCCTGGCCGAGACCCATGCCCATTGGCCCGCCATGCGCCGACTGCGCAAAGCCGCCAATGACCAAGGGGTGTTGCTCGCAGCCGCAGAAACCCAGGTCGGCTTGGCATCTTTTCAAACCTTGTTTGACGAAGCCTTGTACGACGTGGTGATGCCCGATGTGAAGTACTGCGGTGGCCCACCAGAAATGCTGCGCATTGCCCAGCGTGCCGCAACGCATGGGGTGATTTTTTCACCGCACAACCCCTCCGGGCCCGTCTGCACTTGGCACAGCTGGCAAGTGGCGTTGGCGGCACCCGAATGCGCCATGCTCGAGCTGCAATTTGACGAAAGCCCGATGTACGACAGCCTGACGCAGGGCGTGGACTTGCGGCCCCAGCGCGGCGCTTTGGGGGTACCGCTGCCCGGTCAGCATCACCTGAGAATGAACATGGATTTGCTGCAAGCCCACCCCTACCAAGCCGTGCCCCCGGGCATTGAAACCCTGCTCAACCGATGAAACCCCGCGCCAACGCGATCTGGGACGCCCAAGCCACGGCGGCGGCCCTGCCTTTTCCGGCGCTGGCCTCGGCCATCGAAGCCGTGTTGCTAGACCCCAGCGTGGCGGTGCCACCGCGCATGGTGTTGCCTGTGGGCCAGGGCCACAGTTTGTTTGTGATGCCGGCCCACGATGCCCGCATCGCCATCACCAAAATCATCACCGTGTTGCCCAGCAACCGACAGCGCGGTATGCCCCCGGTGCAAGGCGATATTTTGGTGTTTGACACCCAAACCGGTGAGCGCGTGGCACTGCTCGATGGCCCCACGGTGACGGCGCGGCGAACGGCCGCGGTGTCTTTGTTGGCCGCCCAAAAGCTGTCGCCCAGCCTGCGTGGACCCATGCTCATTGTGGGTGCGGGCGACCAAGGCCGCGCCCATTTGGAGGCCTTTCATGCCGGCATGGGCGTGCAACAGGTGATGGTGCATTCGCGCAGCCCGGCCAGTGCACAGGCCTTGGTGCAGCACGCGCTCAGCTTGGGCATGCAAGCGCAGTCGGTGTCAGACCCCAACACCGTGGTGGGCGACTGCGCTTGGGTGATGACCACCACACCGGCCCTGGAAGTGGTGATGACCACCGCACCTGCCGCGGGCGCTTTTGTCTCGGCGGTGGGCGCGTTCACCCCCCAGA
>JBEDFU010000252.1:0-4795 GCA_041174965.1 Pseudomonadota bacterium
CATTTGTTTTTGGCCGGCATCTTGCCGGGCCTTTTGTTTGGCCTGTGCTTGGTGGGCTTGGTGCTGTGGACATCGCACAAGCGAGACTACCCCAAGGGCGAGCCCGTGGCGCTCAAAGACATCCCCAAAATCGTTACCGATGCCCTGTGGGGTTTGGTGACCATTTTCATCATCATGGGTGGCATTTTGTCGGGCGTGTTCACACCCACCGAATCGGCGGCCGTGGCTTGCGTGTATGCGTTTTTGGTCACCTTCTTGGTCTACCGCGACTACAAGTGGAGCGAGTTGCCACGCATGGTGCATCGGGTGGTCAAAACCGTGTCCATGGTGATGATGCTGATTGGCTTTTCAGTGGCCTTTGGCTACATGATGACCTTGATGCAAATACCGGCCAAGATCACCATGTTCTTTTTGAGCATCTCCGACAACAAATATGTGTTTTTGTTTTTGGTCAACTTGCTGCTTTTGTTGCTGGGCACCTTCATGGATTTGGCGCCCATGCTGCTCATTTGCACGCCCATCTTCATGCCGGTGATTGCCAAGTTGGGCATTGACCCGGTGCACTTTGGCATGATCATGATTCTCAACCTGGGCATTGGCCTGATCACCCCGCCTGTGGGGCCGACCTTGTTTGTCGGGTGTGCGGTGGGGAAAGTAACGATGGAACAAGTCTCCAAAGAGCTGTGGCCGTTTTATGGCGCCATGTGCATGGCCTTGCTGCTGGTCACCTATGTGCCAGCCATCTCTTTGTGGCTGCCGGGGCTGATGAAGTAGGCCACTGATGGCCACGGTTTTGGTCACCCACCCGGCCTCGCGTTTGCCCACTTACTTTGGCGAGCGTGCGCTGGGCCAGTTGCGCGAATTGGCCGAGGTGCGGCTCAACCCCAGCGAGCAAGATTGGCAGGGGGCTGATTTGGTCGCTGCCGCCCAGGGCTGCGACATCATCATCGCTTACCGACAAACCCCATTTGACGCGGCGGTCTTCGCTGCTTTGCCCCAGTTGTGGGCGGTGTGCCGCTGTGCGATGGACATCCGCACCATCGATGTGGATGCGGCTTCTCAGAACGGTATTTTGGTGACGCGCGCCAGCGCTGGTTTTGGTACAGCGGTGACCGAATGGGTGATGGGCGTGCTGATCGACGCTGTGCGACACATCAGTGCGGCACGCTTGCAATACCAAGCGGGGCACGAGGCACAAGCCTGGATGGGGCGCGAGTTGAGCGGTGCCTCGCTGGGGGTGGTGGGCTATGGCCACATTGGGCGCCAGGTGTGTGCCTTGGCCCAGGCCTTTGGCATGCAGGTGCTGGCGCACGACCCACATGTTCAAACCGCTGAAGCAGGGGTCTCGTTGGTGCCATGGGAGCGCTTGCTCAGTGCCAGCGACCATGTGGTGTGTCTGGCCCCAGCCACCGCAGAAACAGAAAATTTGTTCAATGCCAACGCCTTTGCGCAAATGAAGCCCGGTGCATGGTTCATCAATGCCGCCCGGGGCAACTTGGTCGACGAGGATGCATTGATGCACGCTTTGGACCATGGCCACCTTGCAGGTGCGGCACTGGACGTGGGGCGTGGTCCCGACCAAACCCCCAGCTTGGCCTTGGCCCGACACCCGAAAGTGATTGCCACACCGCACATCGGTGGCCTGACCCCCGCCGCCACCGAGCACCAGGCCTTGGAGACCGTGGTCCAAACCCGGGCCCTGTTGCAAGGCCAAATACCGCCAGGTGCGGTCAATGCCGAGCATGCCCGGCGCTGGCGCGCAGCCGTTCAATCTTGAGGGAAGTTTTCCGCCCATGACTGCATCCAGACCATTGCTGATCGCCATGCACCCGAGTGACAACGTGGCCATCGTGGCCAACGATGGCGGCTTGGCGGCAGGCACCCTGTTGCCCGACAACGGCCCCGGTGCGGGCCTGGTGTTGCGCGACAAGGTGCCCCAGGGCCACAAGGTGGCCTTGCAAGACGTGGCCGAGGGCGCACCTGTGCGCCGCTACAACGTGGTCATTGGCCATGCAGCCCGTGCGGTACCCGCTGGCAGCTGGGTCCACGAGCGCCTATTGCACATGCCCGATGCCTGCGGCTTGGATGATTTGCCCAAAGCCACCGCACCCGCGCCCGACTGGGCCCCTTTGTCCGGCTACACCTTCGAGGGTTACCGCAATGCCGACGGCAGTGTGGGCACGCGCAATATTTTGGCCATCACCACCACGGTGCAGTGCGTCACCGGGGTGGTTGAGTTTGCGGTGCAGCGCATCCGCCAAGAGCTGTTACCGCAGTACCCCCATGTGGACGATGTGGTGGGCCTGTCGCACAGCTATGGCTGTGGCGTGGCGATTGACGCGCCGGATGCGGTCATCCCCATCCGCACCCTGCGCCACATCAGTCTGAACCCTAATTTTGGTGGCGAGGTCATGGTGGTCAGTCTGGGCTGCGAAAAACTCCAGCCCGATCGCCTCTTGCCCCCCGGCAGCATCCCGCTGGTCGATGCGCGTTCATCCACCGATTCCACCGATGCTTCTGTGTTGGATGTGGTGTGCTTGCAAGACGATGCCCATGTGGGCTTCATGAGCATGATAGACAGCATATTGCGCCAGGCCCGTGTGCACTTGGAGCGGCTCAACTTGCGCCGGCGCGAAACCTGCCCGGCCTCTGAGTTGGTGGTGGGCGTGCAATGCGGTGGCAGCGACGCGCTGTCGGGCGTGACCGCCAACCCAGCGGTGGGCTTTGCCACCGACTTGCTGTTGCGCGCCGGTGCATCGGTGATGTTCTCCGAGGTCACGGAAGTGCGCGACGGCATCGCCCAATTGACCGCGCGCGCCGCCAGCCCCGCCGTGGCCGACGCCATGATCCGCGAGATGGCCTGGTACGACGCCTATTTGCAGCGCGGCTCGGTGGACCGCAGCGCCAACACCACACCGGGCAACAAATCGGGCGGGCTGTCCAACATCGTGGAAAAAGCCATGGGCTCCATCGTCAAGTCAGGCAGTGGGCCCATATCAGGCGTGCTGGCGCCGGGTGAAAAGCTGCACCAAAAGGGTTTGATTTACGCCGCCACACCCGCCAGCGATTTCATTTGTGGCACCTTGCAAGTCGCAGCTGGCATGAACCTGCACATCTTCACCACGGGGCGGGGCACGCCCTACGGGCTGGCGCCCGTGCCGGTGATCAAAGTGGCCACCCGCAACGATTTGGCGCGCCGCTGGCACGACCTGATGGACGTCAATGCCGGTCGCATCGCCACTGGCGAGGCCAGCATCGAGCAAGTCGGTTGGGAGATGTTTGAACTCATGTTGGCCGTGGCCAGTGGCCGCAAAACCTGGGCCGAACATTGGGGCCTGAAAAACGACCTTGTTCTGTTCAACCCGGCGCCCATCACCTGAGGGCGGTTGCGCCAAAATGCCATTGCGTTCGCTGGCCAAGCTCGTCAGCGCACCCCAAGTGATGAGGTGCTTTCCTCTTTTCATCCCAGGTTCGCCAAGGCGTGTGTCTGGGCCAGCTTGTTATGCTTGGCCTTTACCCTTCTCGGCCCGCCATGTCTGTTGTCCCCGAAACCCGTCCGCCCGCAGCCGCATCTGTGCAGCGCAAACCTGTCCACCTGCGGACCATCCAATGCCAAGGCTTTGAGCGCGACGATGGCCTGGTTGACATCGAAGGCACCCTGACAGACACCAAGCCGCACGATTTGCAATTGCGCACCAAGCCGGTTTCGGCCGGACAACCCATTCACCTGATGACGCTGTGCTTGACCATTGACCGTGAGCGCCTGATCCATGCCGTCCAGGTGCAAACCTTGGCTGCGCCTTATGGGGTGTGCAGCGAGATCGGGCCGCGTTACCAACAACTGGTGGGCTTGCGCATCGAGCCGGGTTTCAACCTCGCGGTCAAGCGATTGTTCAAAGGTGTGCTGGGCTGCACCCACATGACCGAACTGCTGCCGGTGATGGCCACCACGGCTTATCAGATATTGTGGTCACGCGCCGACGAAGATCCCCAGGCCAAGGCCCAAGGCGGACAAACCCAATCATCAGCCCTGAACGGCTGCCATGCCCTGAGCTTGGAGGGCGAGGTGGTCAAACGCTACTTTCCGCAGTGGGCCAAGACAATCTGAAGTGCCAGATTTGTTTTGAGATGGCCTGGTGAGACGCATCTTCCGTTAGGCCCTTGCGTTGCACCCTCCCTGTCGTTTAGTTCGCGCCCCACACCTCTTGTGCGGTCTCAATCACCAAACGCAGTTTGTTGCGTTGGTCTTCCACCGCGATGTTGTTGCCGTGCACGGTGCTGGAAAAGCCGCACTGGGGTGACAGGGCCAGCTGGTCCATGGGCGCGAATTTGGCGGCTTCGTCGATGCGCCGCTTCAGGCTGTCTTTGCTCTCCATGGCGCCAAACTTGGTGGTCACCAAGCCCAGCACGACCAATTTGCCTTTGGGCAGAAAACGCAAGGGGCGGAAGTCGCCACTGCGGTCGTCGTCGTATTCCAAGAAGTAGGCGTCGATGTCCATTTCCGACAACAGCGCCTCGGCCACGGGCTCGTAGTTGCCAGCGGCAAAGTGGTGGCTTTTGAAGTTGCCCCTACACAGGTGCATGGCCAAGGTCATGCCAGCGGGCTTTTGCGCCACCACTTTGTTGATGAAGGCGGCGTAACGGTGCGGCAACTCGTTGGGGTCGTCACCGCGTTGGCGTGCGGCTTCGCGCATTTTGTCGTCGCACAGGTAGGCGAGGTTGGTGTCGTCCATTTGCACATAGGTGCAACCGGCCGCGGCCAGTGAGCGCAACTCGTCGCCGTAGGCCTTGGCCA
>JBEDFU010000253.1:0-3948 GCA_041174965.1 Pseudomonadota bacterium
CGTCAATTTGGGCCGTGGTTTTGAGCAACTCGGTGGCCAAATGGGAAATGGAACCATTGCCCGCCGATGCGTAACTGAGTTTTCCGGGGTTGGCTTTGGCATAAGCAATCAACTCACCCAAGGTGTGGATGGGCAAGGACGCATTCACAATGAGCACACTGGGGTTCAGGGCCAGCAACGAGACGGGCAACAGGTCTCTGACCGGGTCGACAGGCAGGTTTTTGAACAACACTGGCGCCACGCTGTTGGTGCCGATGGTGCCGTAAAGCAAAGTGTGGCCATCGGCCGCCGATTTCACCACCGCTTCCATGGCCACGCCGCCGCCACCGCCGGGTCGGTTTTCCACCACCACTTGCGTGCCCATTTGGTCAGACAACTGTTTGGCCAAGCCGCGCGCCATCACGTCCGATGAACCACCCACCGCAAACGGCACGATCAAGCGCAAAGGCTTGCTGGGAAAGCTTTGCGCTTGCGCCATGGCCCCCAAACCCAGGCAAGAAAAACTGAGCAAAAAGCGCAGAAAAAAACGCCGCTGATTCATATGGACTCCTGAAAAAACATGCCTGAGATGGGTCTAATGATCGCACCTTTTGATGGCCAGGGTCCCGGTGTCGCTGACGTACCAATACCATACCTTTGTGTGGTCATAATCGATGCCATTGCTTGGCAGATGCCATGTCTTAACAAGGTCACCATCTGATCCCTCTGCCTCAGGTCTAAAGGAAAAACCATGTTCACCAGCACCATCGGCGCACCCATCACCGCCCGCACCCCAGCGCAATCAGCGGCCACCTATCAAAGCATCACGGTGACGCCTGCATCGCCCCACATCGGCGCCGAGGTCACCGACATTGACCTGACCCAACCCTTGTCTGAGCGCCAGATCCAAGAAGTCAAGGACGCCTTCACCCGCTACCAGGTGCTGTTTTTTCGCGATCAAAAAATCAGCTTTGAAGACCAAATTCGCTTTGCCGGTTTGTTTGGCCCCTTGGGCAAACATGTGGGCGCACAAACCATCAGCAAGTCCACCGACCATCCGTTGGTGCGCAAATTCCACTACGACGAAACCTCGCAACGCATTTCGGGGGAAAGCTGGCACAGCGACCAATCCTGCGCCCCCATGCCCCCATTGGGCAGCATGCTCTACAACCACACCATCCCCCCAGATGGTGGCGGCGACACGATGTTTGCCAGCACCTATGCGGCCTACGAGGCCTTGTCCGAGCCGATGAAGTCTTTCCTCTCGGGCCTGACCGCCACCCACGATGGCGCTCGCGTGTTTGGCCCCGGCACCCCCAAGTCAAGCCATCCCATCATCACCCGCCACCCTGAGAGCGGGCGCAAAGGCATTTTTGTGAATTGGGACTTCACCAGCCACATCAATGAGTTGCCCCGGTCTGAGAGCGAGGCGATATTGAAATTTTTGTACCGCCACATCGGTCGCGACGAGTGGGCCTGTCGCTTTCGCTGGCAAGCCCATTCGATCGCGTTTTGGGACAACCGCTGTGCGCAACACAAGGCCTTGTGGGATTACTGGCCCAATGTGCGCTCTGGCTTTCGGGTGCAAATCGAAGGCGTTCAAGCCCCCATCCCCGGTTAAATCCACAAAGCCTGCCGCCCGGTCCGTTGGTTGCTTGGACTTTGGAATACACCTACCCACAGTGGGACTCTGGCCCTTCAGCGGTTGGAAGTGGCTACCATTCGGGCGTAATTAAGTTCACACCACCGAACAGCCCCACACCATGGATTTATTGACTTCCCCCCAAGCCTGGATGGCCTTTGCCACCCTCACCGCCCTTGAGTTGGTGCTGGGCATTGACAACATCATTTTCATTTCCATCTTGGTCGACAAGTTGCCGCCCGAAAAGCGCGAGCTGGCGCGGCGCATTGGTTTGTTCATGGCCATGTTCATGCGGGTCGGCCTGCTGTTGGTTCTGTCGTGGATCGTGGGTTTGGTGGCACCGTTGATGACCGTGGCGGGGCATGAAATTTCAGGGCGGGACTTGATTTTGATCTTGGGTGGCTTGTTCCTGATTTGGAAAAGCACCACGGAAATTCACCACAGCCTGGAGGGCTTTGAGGGAGAGCAGTCCACGCGCGCTGGCCACACCTTCATGTCGGTGATTGTGCAAATCATGCTCATCGACTTGGTGTTTTCGCTGGACTCGATCATCACCGCCGTGGGCATGGTAGACCGCATCGAAATCATGATCGCTGCCGTGGTGGTCTCGGTGGTGTTGATGATGGTGTTTGCCAAAAGCATTGGAGACTTTGTATCGAACCATCCGTCCATCAAAATGCTGGCGCTGAGCTTTTTGGTGTTGGTGGGCGTGGTCTTGATCGCCGAAGGCTTTGAGCACCACATCCCCAAGGGCTATGTGTACTTTGCGATGGCTTTTTCGGTGTGCGTTGAAATGCTCAACATTCGCTTGCGAAAGCGCGCCAAACAGGTGGTGTCATTGCACAAACAAGACCCCATGGCTTGAGCCGCCAGGGCTTGTTCATTCAGCGGCACGCGCTGGCATTCGCCATCAGCCCCGCAAAATCAAAGCCGATCCCAACACCGCCATTGCTGCGCCAAACCATGCGCCCGCAGCCGGCCGGCGCCGGTAGACGCCCCACAGCAGTGGCAACAGCAACACCGGCGATAGCGATGAGAACAAACCCACCATGTTCGCCGGCCCGGTTTTGAGCGCTTGCAAGATCAGGGTCATGCCCACGCCCATGGCAATGGTGGCGCTGGCCCAAATGTGGAAAGCGGTTTTGGGTCTCAAGCGTTGTTGCACTTGGGCCACCTGCGCGCCCGCCCACCACAAGGCCGCATGGGCCAAAAAGCTGGCGCTGGTGCGCACCGCTGAAGCCGCAACAGCGTCCATGCCATCGCTCATCATGGGTTTGATCATCAAGGTGGCCACCGATTGGCACAGCGCCGCCAACAAACCCAGGGCCACGCCCACGGCCAAACGGCCTCGGGTGTTTTCCCAGGCATGGGTCTCGCTGCCACGCCGCCCCCAGGCAATC
This sequence comes from Pseudomonadota bacterium, assembly GCA_041174965.1. Lineage (GTDB taxonomy): Bacteria > Pseudomonadota > Gammaproteobacteria > Burkholderiales > Burkholderiaceae_C > Limnohabitans. The sequence continues at coordinate 3,022 of JBEDFU010000253.1, forward strand.
GCCACCATCACCCCCGACACCAACAAGCTCGCGCCGAGCAACGTCCAACCCCACAGGGTTTCACCCAAAAACAACCATGCCAAAAGCACCGAAAACAAAGCATGGGATGCAAACAAGACCCCGCTGCGGCGCGGTCCCAGGCGGTTCATGCAGGCAAACAAAGCCGTATCGCCAATGAAGATGCCAATCAAACCGGATAGCGCCAACCACGCCACGCTGGCCCCATCCAGGCTGCGCCACTGACCGGTGTACAAGGCCACCGCCCACAGCAACACCAAGGCAAAAAACAAACGCCAACGGGTGAAGGCAAAGGCCCCGAGTTGGCTGGCAGCAGTGGCTGAAAACAAGCTGCCAAAAGCCCAGCACAAAGCGGCCAGGGCCGCGAGCAGTTCCGCTGGCAAGGGATTCAGCTGCCCGCCACCATCATGCGGTTGATGAGCACCGAGCCCACGGTCTTGGCGCCCATGTTGTAGGTGTCGGCACCCACCGCCTCCATGCCCAGGAACATGTCTTTGAGGTTGCCGGCAATGGTGATTTCTTGCACGGGAAAGGCAATTTCACCCTGCTCCACCCAAAAACCACTGGCCCCCCGGGAATAGTCACCGGTCACGCCATTCACCCCCTGCCCCATCAGCTCAATCACGAACAAGCCCGTGCCCAGCTTTTTCAGCATGGCGGGCAAGTCGTCGCTGGCACGGGTCAGGCTGGAGGTCAAACTCAAGTTGTGCGATCCACCCGCATTGCCGGTGGTGGGCATGCCCAACTTGCGCGCCGAATAAGTGCTCAAAAAATAGCCCTGCACGCGGCCATCGTCAATCACCTTGCGGGCGCGGGTCTTGACGCCCTCTTCGTCAAAAGGCGAGCTGCCTTTGCCACGCAACACCATCGGGTCTTCGTGCATCTGTATGTGCTTTGGAAAAACCGCTT
>JBEDFU010000254.1:0-24698 GCA_041174965.1 Pseudomonadota bacterium
GTGGTGTTGCACAAGCGTGGGGAGCCTTTTGCGCCTTTGGTGCGCGATATGACCCAAGGTCAAGGCGCCGATGTGATCATCGATAACGTGGGAACGGTGTTGTTTGAGGACATGCGCAAAAGCCTGGCCATTCAGGGTCGTTGGCTGATGATTGGTCAATTGACGGGCGATTTTGTGCCCTTCAACCCGGCCCAATTCTTTTTGAAAAACCAGTCACTGTTGTCGGTGACCAGCACCTCTCGCAGTCAGCTCGAGGATGTGCTCACCTTGATGCAGCGCGGGCAGGTCACCCCAGTGATCGAGCGCAAATTGCCCTTGAGCGAAGTGGCCCAAGCCCACCAAGCGGTAGAGGCAGGGCGCACCACGGGCCGGTGGTTGTTGTCGCCCAATTGAAGCGAGTCATGTCTTTGTTCAGCCCACCTTTAACCTTTGAATTTCTAAGGTTGATTGAATCATTTCGTGGTCGCCGGGCATTATTTTTTTTGTGAATTTCCCCATGCACTCAGAAATTACCCTGATTGTTTTTTTTCTCAGGCACCTTAAGCTGACGATTGTTTTGCAAAACCCTTAATTAAATTCAGCCCAGCGCTGAATTTCCAATCCGATGAGTTCTTTGGTCATTATTGAAAACATCTTGCAAGCCGTCGTCGCAGGCTTGTTGATTGGATCCGTTTATGGGCTCATGTGTGTGGGCCTGGGTTTGATATTCGGTTTGATGCGCGTCATCAACTTTGCCCAAGGTGAGTTTTTGATGCTGGGCATGTATGTCACCTTTTATTTCTGCACAGCGCTGGGCCTGAACACGGCACTGGGACCTATTTTGGGCTCCATGATTTCTGGTTTGATTGTTTTTGTGTTGGGTCTGGCCATGCACAAGATGCTGTTGGCCAAGAGCACCGGCATTCGGGTGGTGGGTACCGAAGGTGAAGGCCATTACCCTCAATTGATATTGACCCTGGGCATTTCCTTGGTTTTGGCCAATGGCGCCTTGATCCTGTTTGGCAATATTTCAAAGACGGTTCGAACACCTTTCAGTGCCTCCGCTTGGGAGTTGGCTTTGGGCAGCGATGTGATGCTTTTCTTCAACAAAGCCCGCACATTGGCCTTGGTGGTTTCGGTCTTGGTGGCGATTGCCGTCTACCTCTTTGTTCACCGCACCCGTTTGGGCAAATCTTTGCGTGCCGCGGCTGACAATGCGTCTGCTGCCACCTACATGGGCATCGACGTTGAGAAAGCCCACCGCATTTCATTTGGCTTGGGCGCCGGGGTCACGGCTGTAGCCGGTGGCTTGATCGCCAGTTACTACCCGTTCCAGCCCTACATTGGTCTGGATTTTGTGGTCATCATGTATGCAGGCGTTGTGCTGGGCGGATTGGGCAGCATGATTGGCGCGTTTTGGGGTGGCCTGATGATTGGCCTCATTCAGCAGTTGTCCACCCTGTTTTTGCCCTTGCAGTTGCAAAACGCAATGATCTTCGTGGTTTTCCTGTTGATCATTTTGTTCCGCCCGCAAGGTTTGTTTGGCAAAAACGTCGAAAGAGTCTAAGTGAAGCTCGACCAACAACCCAGTCAAGTCAAAGCCATTCTGTTGCTGTCGGTGGCCTACCTGGCCTTGGCCTACCTGATCAACGACAAGTACTACCAGCTGATTCTCACCATCGTGCCGATTTGGGCCATGATGGGCATCGCTTGGAATATTTTCTCGGGTTACTCGGGATTGGTGTCTTTTGGACACGCCGCATTTTTTGGCGTCGGTGCTTACACCGTGGCCTTGGCCATGATTCAGTGGCAACTGTCGCCGTGGCTGGGCATTCCTTTGGGAACCCTCGCCGGCGTTGCTGCTGCGGTGCTGGTGGGTTTTCCCACATTTCGCCTTCGCGGGGTTTACTTTTCATTGGCCATGTTGGCCTATCCACTCACCCTGTTGTATGTGTTTGAGTGGATGGGCTATCAAGAAGTCGCCATCCCCATGAAGCGCGAGGATGGCCCCTGGTACATGCAGTTCCAAAGCCAGTACGCATATATCGTGGTGGGGATTTTGTTTCTGGCCATTTCCATCTATGTGGCCAGCCGCATCCACTCATCTCGATTTGGATTGTCCTTGACCGCCATCAAGCAAAACGAAGCGGCCGCAGAAGGGGCGGGCATTGATTCGGCATGGTGGAAGCTCAAAGCCATCATGGTCTCTGGAGCGATTGCTGCGGCAGCAGGCGGCTACTACGCTGTGGTGTTGATCGTGGTCACGCCACCCTCGGTTTTTGGCTTGCTGGCTTCTGCCCAGGCCATGATCATGGCTTTGTTTGGCGGGGTCGCTACCCTGTGGGGACCTGTGCTGGGCGCATTGGTGCTCATTCCCCTGTCTGAAATATTGCATGCGGAGTTGGGCAACGAAATCCACGGCATTCATGGCGTGGTGTTTGGTGTGGCCATCATCGCCATGATCTTGTATGCCCCTGAGGGTATTTTCCCGCGCATCCGTGATGCCATCGTGGGGCGCAAAGGCGGAGCGGATGCGGGCGACAGCCGCCGCATCATCCATGTGCCACCCGTGGACGAACAGCAAATCCGACCTGCGGTCAGCCAAGAGGTGGCCTTAAAGGTCAGCCATTTGTCACGTTCATTCGGCGGGTTGAAAGCCGTGTCGGATGTGTCATTTGATGTCTACCGCGGCGAGGTCTTGGGCATCATTGGCCCCAATGGCGCCGGCAAGACCACGCTGTTCAATTTGCTCAATGGCTTTATTTCTGCCAACGAGGGCTCGGTTCAATTCATGGGCAAAGAGTTGGTGGGCCTCAAGCCCAACCAAGTGTGTCGCGAAGGCGTGGGCCGCACTTTCCAGGTGGTGCGCCCGTTTCCGCGACTATCGGTTTTGCAAAATGTGGTCGTGGGGGCTTTTGTTTCCCAACCCGACAACGACGAATTAGCGGTTTCTCAAGCGCGCGAGGCCCTTGAAAGGGTGGGCATGCTGGAGCACGCCAATGTGGTGGCCGGCAGCTTGAACAGCCTAGAGTTGCGTTTGATGGAGCTGGCACGTGTCTTGGCGGGCAAACCCAAGTTGTTGCTGATGGACGAAACCTTGGCGGGCTTGGGTGCCGAAGAGGTGGAGACCATGTTGGCGGTGATTCGCCGCTTGGCCAATGAGGGTCAAACCATTGTCATCATTGAGCACACCATGCAGGCGATGGTGCGCTTGGCCGATCGCTTTGTGGTCTTGGACCATGGCTCTGTGTTGGCTGTGGGCAAGCCCATGGAGGTCACCAAGGATCCTTCGGTGATCGAAGCCTATTTGGGTAAAAAGTGGATGGACCATGCTAAGCATTGAACACCTGAGCACCTCTTATGGTGGCCTTCAAGCCCTCTCCGATGTGTCGGTGAGCGTGGGTGAGGGGCAATTTGTGGCCATTGTGGGTCCCAATGGCGCTGGAAAAACCACCTTGTTCAAATCGATTTCAGGCACCGTCACCCCACAAAGTGGCAAGATCACCTGGTTTGGGCAGGACCTGATGGCCATCCCGCCGGCACGTCGCCCGCACTTGGGCATTGCCCATGTGCCAGAAGGGCGTCAAGTTTTCAAAGAACTCTCTGTTTTTGAAAACTTAGAGATGGGCGCACAAACTGAAAAGGGGCAAGCCGATTGGGCAAAAAACCTCGATCAGATGTACAGCCTGTTTCCGATTTTGTCCATGCGTAAAAATCAAATGGCAGGCACTTTGTCTGGTGGTGAGCAACAAATGGTGGCGATCGCCCGCGGCATGATGTCTTCGCCCAAACTCATCATGCTGGATGAGCCCTCCATGGGCTTGGCGCCCAAAATCACGGACATGATTTTCGAGCGCATTGAAGAAATTCACGCCAACACCGATGTGGCCATTTTGTTGGTCGAGCAGCGGGTGGCAGAGGCCTTGAGCTCTTGCGACCATGGATATGTGCTGCAAACTGGGCGCATCGCGCTCGAAGGCGCACCAAGTGTCTTGATGGAAGACCCGCATGTCAAAGAAATTTATTTGGGTATGTAATGTCAATGTTCACAACCAAGAGGAGTGTCAGTATGGTTCATCTTTCTAAGCGTAAATGGGTCGCTGTGGCTGCAGCTGCCGCCGCTGTCATGGGCATGGGCGCAGTGGTGCCTGCCATGGCGCAACCCAAGGAGGTCAAGGTGGCGTTGATCGCACCTCTGTCTGGACCTTGGGCGCGCAACGGCGACATGATGCGCAAAGGCGCTGAAATGGCGGTTGAAGACATCAACAACGCAGGTGGTATCAAGGCCTTGGGCGGTGCCCGCATGCGCTTGGTCACCATCGATGCCGGCGATTCAGTGGAGAAGGCCAAAAATGCGGCTCAGCGCATGTTGTCCCAAGAACCCGATCTGACGGGTGCCACGGGCTCTTGGCTGTCCTCGTTCACGCTGGCCATCACCGAGGTGACGGAACGCGCCGAGCTGCCCATGCTGACCTTGTCCTTTGCGGACAGCATCACATCACGCGGTTTTAAATATATTTTCCAAACCTCCATCACGGCGGGACAAATGTCCAATGCAGCGGTTCCTGCATTGTTGGAGTTGTCTAAACTGGCTGGCAAGCCCATCAAATCCGTGGGCATCGTCAGCGACAACACGGCCTCTCCCACGGCTTTTGCCAAGCCCATGCGTGAAGGTGGCTTAGAGAAATTGGGCCTGAAGTTGGTGGTCGATGAAATTTTCACCCCACCGCTGTCAGATGCCAGCTCCATGATTCAAAAAGTGCGTTCCACCCGTCCCGATTTGTTGCTGGATTTGGCCACCGCCTTGCCAGACTTCAAGCTCACGCTTGAAAAAATCAACGAAGTGGGCTTGGGCAAAGGGCGTTTGCCGATTGTGGCCAACAGTGGTGCCGTCGACGCCCCTGAAATGCTCACGCTGTTGGGCAAAGACACATTGGAGGGCGTGCTCAACATCACCGCCAACTCCGCAGGCAAAGGGCATGAGCAAATCGTTGCCGAATTCAAGCGCCGCAAAGGTGAGCCTTGGATTCCCCAAGACCCCATGTCTTCATATGGCGACATGTGGATTTTTAAGGAAGCCATGGAGATGGCCAAGTCCGCTGACCGCAAAGCCGTGGCAGCAGCCATTCGCCGCATGGACATGACCGATGGGCCTGCCAAGTTTTACCCGGGCGGCCGCATCAAGTTTGATGAAAACGGTCGTCGCGTGGGCAGCAAATTGACCATCACCCAATGGCAAAACGGCCAACCTGTGGTGGTGTTCCCGCCTGAGATGGCGGTGGCTCCAGCCATTTGGCCCAAGCAATGATGCGATAACGCACCCTCAAACACCCGGCTTTTGCCGGGTGTTTTTTTGTCTCATTGGCATTCGACTGAACACGGAATTTGGAGTTTTTCCCATGGTCCAATCGACCCAGACGGTATTGTTTCACCAAGCCGGTGGCACTGAGGTGCTCACCTACCAATCACAGGACTGCCCAGAGCCCCAAGCCCATGAGGCTTTGATTCAGCATGTGGGGATTGGGGTCAATTACATCGATATTCAGCACCGCAGTGGCCGCTATCCGGTGGCCCAACTTCCCGCTGGTTTGGGCATTGAAGCGTCTGGTATGGTGCTGCGGGTTGGGCCGGGTGTGCATGATTTCAAAGTGGGAGATCGGGTGGCTTACTTGCATGCACCAGGCGCCTATACCCAATTTCGGGTGATGCCTGTGGCGCGGTTGGTGGCAGTGCCCGAGGGTTTGTCTTTGCCCTTGGTGGGCATCAATCTCAACCGTGGTTTGACTGCCCAATATTTGGTGCATGACTCCTACAAAGTGCAACCAGGTTGTACGGTGTTGGTCCATGCCGCAGCGGGCGGTGTGGGGCAAATACTGACCCAATGGGCCGTGCATTTGGGTGCCCGCGTGATTGGCACCGTGGGGTCGACTCAGAAAATGGCCACGGCCAAGCAAGTGGGTTGCTCAGACGTGGTGCTCAGTACCGATGCCGACATGGTCGAGCAAGTGCGCAAGCTCACGCAAGGGCAGGGGGTCCATGCGGTCTACGATGGCATTGGCGGAGACATGTTTGAAAAGTCGTTGCTGTGTTTGGCGCCATCGGGCACCTTGGTGAGCTTTGGCACCCCAGCAGGGGAAATACCACCATTCGATATTTTCAGGCTCAACCGCATGGGCTCTTTGCACCTGACCAGCCCATCGGTGTTCACTTACAACAAAACCACCGAGCAATTGCGCCTGCGCAGCGCCGACTTTTTCGATCAATTGCTGCGCGGTGTGGTGCGCTTGCCAGAGCCCGACTACTTTGACTTCAAGCAGGCCGCACAGGCCCAAGACGCCTTGGCCAGTCGCCAAACGCTTGGGGCTGTGGGCTTGAAGTTGTCTTAGGCCAACATGAGTTGGAGTTCTGGCATCAGGTAGCGCTTGAGGCCAGGGTAGTCCTCGACCATGGGAAAGTGGCCCATGCCTTTCATCAAGGTGTAGCGCGAGCCCGCAATCGATGCCGCCACTTCTTCCGACATAGCGGGTGTCGCCGAGTAGTCGTATTCACCTGTCAGCAATGACACCTTGCATTGTTGGGTGTTTATGGTTTTGATCGACTCACGACCATCCCAGTCAAAGCTGTAAAAGTACACATCGCCGGCATAGACGCCAGGGCCGCCTTGGGCGTAGTACCACCAGTTCTCGCGCTTGTTGGATTCGGGTGTTGTGGGGGCACACAGACCCATGGTGTAGCTGGCGCACAACTCACCACCGTGAATAGCGGGGTGGTGTAAAAACTCGTTGTACCGACCGGGTGCAAACGCGGCGGACTCCAAGCCCACAATGCCAGTCAGCTCTTTTTGGTAATCCACGGCAACTTTGAGCACGATGGCGCCGCCCATGGAGCAACCCATGACCACGGGTTTGACCAAATCCAGCGCTTGCCAAAAGGCGCGGATCACGTCGGCATAACCTTGGGCTGTCAATTGGTACTTGCGCAGCCACCATTGGTCGGGCGGTGTGGATCGACCGTGGTAGGGCAGGTCAAAGGCCAGCACGCGAAACCGGTTGGTGACATCGGGATCGTTGAGCAAATGGCGCCATTGGCGCGAATCGGCACCAGCGGTGTGCAGGCATATCAAGGGTGTCCCTTGACCGGCCTCTTCATAAAAAATGCGGTGTGGCTCTCCGTTCACATCCACATTGACATAACGGCCAGTGATTGGTTCGATGCGGCTCATGCGGCTTCCTTTCTCATCAGGTTCATCAAGCGCTGCAGAGCGCGGGCATTTTGCATGGCCACCAGGCCATCGCCTTCCAGCACGAAATCGGGCACACGCATGAGCATGGCAAAAAAGTCGTTGTACAGCGGAGGCGGATTGGGGGTTAAAAATTTGGCCCAGATGGACATGGGCGCTTGAAAGCCAAACGCCGGGCGGCTGTCAAATTTGGGCGCCATGATCACTTGGGTGATTTGCCCCTTTTCAACGACCATGACCCGGCGGGCTTGATCGATGGTGATGGAGAAACGGGTAGAAAACCAATTTCCGATGACGGACAGTTCTTTGTCCTGGTTGACCCGGGCCTGGTAGTCTTTGAACCAAGCCTCGTCTGGAAATGCAGCCATGATGTGTTTCCTTTAGCAATGAAAATCTGTGCAGTTGATCAGGGGTGAATGGGCGCCACATCCAGCCTGGCCACAATGCCTTTCAGGGCATCGTTGGGGCTGGGGTAGCGGTGCAGGACCAAGGGGTCGTGGCCTGGAATCACGTGCTCGGCAGAACTGGCCAGTGCATAGGCACGCTGATAGCCTTGCATCATGTCGCCCACGTTGTAAACCAAAGGGAAAGGACGTTCTTGTTCCATGTTGGCGTAGAAGTGGCTCGCATCAGACGCCAACACCACCCAGCCGCGTTGGGTGTGCACCCGAACCACTTGCAGGCCCATGGTGTGCCCACCCACATGGTGCAGGCTCAGGCCTGGGGCAATTTCTTCGTCCCCATCGTGAAAGCAGGTGCGGTCTTCGTAGACCCGCTGGACCATGGCAGTGACGTCTTGCACATCAAAGGGAAAGCGCATCACCTTGTGGCACATGCAGCGACCGGTGGCATAGATCATCTCTTTGTCTTGCAGGTGATAACGGGCGCGTTGAAACAAGTGGTTGTTGCCGGCATGGTCATAGTGCATGTGGGTGATGATCACGTCCTCCACAGCGGTCGGATCGATGTTGAGCATTTTCAAGCCCTCTGAGGGGCAACGCAGAAACTCCCTGCCGCGTTGTTGGGCCATCTCTTTGGAAAAACCGGTGTCGACCACCCAAACCTTCTTTTGATCACGAATCACCCAAACGAAATAGTCCAGCGGCATGGGCACATCATGGCTGTCACCACCCAAAAAATTATCGGGTGACTGGCGCATGTGGTGGGCGTATTTGATGGCATAAATTTCGTAGTCAGGTATGTGGCTCACGGCATCTCCTTCAATGAATGGGTTTCAACGGTTTGTTGTTGGCAAACAAAGCCTGCATTTCGTTTTTCTTGACTTTGCCTGTGTTGGTCAGGGGCAGGTCTTTTTCTGGGACCACCAAAAAAGATTGGGGCCGTTTGTAGCGGGACAACTCGCTTTGGCAGTGGCTGCGAATGACATCCAAGTCAATGGGCATGTCTCCTCTGGGAACCAAAACCGCACCAAACACCTCATCAAAGTCATCGGTTTTCAAAGGGACACAGTAAGCCGCCAGGACCTCGGGGCGCCGCATCAAAGCTTCTTCCACTTCGACGGGCGACACGTTCATGCCCCCCGACTTGATCATTTCCTTGATGCGACCGCGAAAGAAAATGTGTCCGGTTTCGTTGACCAAGCCCAAGTCGCCGGTTTTGAAAAAGCCGTGTGCATCAAAGGCTTTGCGGGTGCGCTCGGGGTCTTTCAGGTATTCGCGCATCACATAGCCCTTGACCCGAATTTCACCGACTTCACCCACAGGGCATTCGGACTCGGTGGTGGGGTCCACAATGCGCGCTTGCACGCCTTGCAGGGGTTGCCCCACGCTGTTCAAGCGCAATTCCAAGGGATCATCGGCATCGGTCACAGAGCAATTGCCATAGGTTTCGGTCAGGCCGTAAATATTGCAAATGTCGCGCAAGCCCACGTCGACCAAGCGTTGAATTTGCAAGGGCGTGCCAATGGTGGCACCCCCTCGCAGAGTTTGAAACCGCTCGGCATGAAATAGGGGGTGGTTGAGCAAGGCCTCGGCCATGTTGGGCGTGCCGTAAAACAAGGTACAGCGCTCGGACTCAATCAAGTGAAAGGCCTGGACCGGGTCAAAGTGTTCTTGCAAAACAATGCAGCCACCGTGGGTGAATAAATTGAACAGCGCGTTCTCGCAGCCCAAACCCCAAAACAATGACACGGCCAGCCACAGTTTGTCGTGCTCGGTGACATGTTGGCGTTGACCAATTTGCCACATGTTTTCAATCAATGCGTAGTGTTGCAGCACCACCCCTTTGGGGTTGGCCGTGGACCCCGATGTGTACAAAATATAAGCGTCATCGCTGGGAGCAACTTGCCGCTTGGCTTCGGCCAGCGCGTCCAACTCGCTGCTGTTGGGCGCTTGCATCCATTGATTCCAAGACCATTCACTGCCGCTTGAAGTGGTGCCAACCATGAGTTGACCTTTTAAGGCGGGCAAGTGTTCACCAGAGCTTTTGATCTGGGCCAACATGTGGAGGTAGTCTTGTTTGAGGTACTGGCCCGTGGTGATGAGCAAGCACGCTTCGCTGTGGCTGAGCACATAAGCCAGCTCTCTGGCTGTGACCCAGGTGTTCACGCCCACCATGATGGCGCCAATCGAGCAAATGGCGAAGTCTGCAACGATCCATTCCACCCGGTTGCCCATGAGAATGGCCACCTTGTCGCCTTTGGTGACACCGTGTCTCAGCAAACTCGCAGCCATGGCATCCACTGCTGTGGCCAATTGCGCATAACTCAGGCGCTGATCGCCGCCAATCAATGCCTCGCGTTCAGGAAAACGCTTCGCCATCTCTGCGATCAAGGCAGGAATGGTGCGGCTGATGGGGGCAGAAAGCGTGGGTGATGGGGGTGACACAGCGAGACGGTGAGGCAATTTCAAAGAAGTATATTCAGTGAACGTGTGTTTGTCTGTCTTGCATGTGCCATGCACACGAGGGTTGGGGAATTCCTAGGGATTACCCGAGCCGATAGGGCTCATGCTTCTTTGTTTGATGGGTTTTAAGGCGCAAATCTTTTCGCATGTTCGTTGCATGCATCAACATGCCGTTAATATCTGCGCTCACTTGATCACGCAAGGTTTCAGTGATCACACACAAGGTTAAACCTAAGGAGATGGATGATGAGTAAGCATGTGGGTTTCATCGGATTGGGCGCCATGGGGACACCGATGGCCGAGCGTTTGTTGAAGGACGGCTACACCCTGACCGTGTTTGATGTCAATGCAGCGGTGGCTCAGGCCTTGGCACAAAAAGGTGCACATGTGGTGTCGTCTGTACAAGCGGTGGCGGATGCGGTTGATACCGTGTTGATTTCACTGCCCACACCGGACATCGTGAAAGATGTGACCACTGGGGACAAAGGATTGATCCATGGCTCTAAAGTCAAGACCGTGGTGGACCTCTCCACCACCGGCGCTGGCATGGCCCAATGGGTGCATGCGGCTTTGGCAGCCAAAGGCATCGAGTTTGTGGACTCGCCCGTCTCTGGTGGGCGCGGTGGCGCCATCGCAGGCACCTTGGCCGTGATGGTTTCGGGCCAACACGCCACTTATGAACGCTTGACACCGGTGCTCAAAAACATCGGGAAAATGTTTTTCATTGGCGACAAACCCGGCATGGCACAAACCATGAAATTGGCCAACAACTTGTTGTCGGCTGCGGCCATGGCCATCACCTCAGAAGCCGTGGGCATGGGGGTGAAAGCCGGCTTGGATCCCAGCATCATGATTGACGTGATCAACGCCGGCAGTGGCATGAGCACGGCCAGCCGTGACAAGTTTCCCCGCGCTATCTTGCCGCGCAAGTTTGATTACGGTTTCACCACAGCCCTGATGTACAAGGACGTGCGTTTGTGCCTTGAGGAAAGCCAGGCCTTGGGTGTGTCCATGCCAGTGGCGACGGCGGTGCGCGACATTTGGAAGCGCACCAACGACGATTTTGGCGGTGACAAAGACTTCACCAATGTCATTCGTGTGATCGAGCAATCCATGGGCGTGGAAGTCAAGGCCAAAACTTGATGACGGGCTGTCGGGGATGAACCTGAGAAGTTGGATCGATTGCGGCAACGGCTTGGGCGAAGGGCCCTTGTGGTGCCCCTTGAGCCAATGTTTGTGGTGGTTGGACGTGGCCGACCCCCATTTGTTTTGTGCCGATGGTCAAGGCCAGCTGCTCAATCGATGGAAATTACCCAAGTACCCTGGCTCAATGGCCTTGCGACATGACGGCAGTTTGCTGTTGATGTTTCGCCATGGCCCCGCGATTTTCCAGCCCATCGATGGATCGGTTCAATGGTTGGATGTGCCTGGACTTGATTTGGGCGAAACACGATTCAATGACGGCAAATGCGATCGCTTGGGGCGCTTTTGGAGTGGCACCATGGACCGCCGCACCGAGCGCGCCATTGGATCGCTTTACCGGATGGATGGTTTGCAGCGCATCCGCCAAATGGATGCCAGTGGGGTGACGATTGCCAACGGCATTGCATGGAGCCCTGACAACCGCACCATGTATTTTGCCGATACCCCGGCGGGTTGCATTTACGCGTATGACCATGATTTGGAGCGAGGGGAAATATCCCAGCGCCGAGTTTTTGCCCAATTCAAAGCGGGTGAGGGTGGTCCCGATGGCTTGACGGTGGATGCTGAAGGCGGCGTTTGGTGTGCCTTGTTCAATCGCTCTGAGTTGCATCACATCGCCCCCAGTGGGCAACCCATCCAGGTCATCGATTTGCCGGTCCAGCAGCCCACATCAGTGATCTTTGGCGGCCCTGATTTGGGGACTTTGTTCATCACCACGGCGCGCATGCACTTGAGTCCAGCGCAATTGCAAAATCAACCCTGGGCAGGTCATGTGTTGTGCTTTGAGCCGGGTGTCAAAGGCCTGCCTGAACCGCGTTGTGCTTTTTGATGGAGAACGCCATGCGCATTGATTGGCCCCGCAAAGACTACTCACAAGTGCCCTTTTCGGTTTACCACGACCCCGAGTTGTACCAACTGGAAATGGAGCGCGTATTTCGCGGTGACTGCTGGAGCTACCTGGCATTTGAAGCCGAGGTGCCCAATCCTGGTGATTTCCGAACGACCTGGGTGGGTGACACGCCGGTGGTGGTGTCTCGCAGCGATGATGGGCAGTTGCACGCATTTGTCAACCGCTGCAGCCACAGGGGTGCGCAAATCGTGCGCGAGGTGTCAGGTCACTGCAAAACGGATCATGTCTGCATTTACCACCGCTGGTGCTATTCCAAAAAAGGCGAGTTGATTGGCGTGCCCTTTCGCCGTGGCTTGCAAGGACAAGGCGGCATGCCCGCAGACTTTGACATGAAAACCCATCATCCCAGGGCATTGCGCTTGGCCAATTACCATGGGGTGTTGTTCGGCACCTTTTCTGAAGCAGCAGAGCCCATTGAGTCTTATTTGGGAGAGTTTGGCACGGGCATGATCAAGCGTTTCATGCACAAGCCCATCAAAATTTTGGGCTATACGCGCCAGTTGATTGAGGGCAATTGGAAGCTCTACGCCGAAAACTTGCGCGACACCTATCACGCCAGTTTGTTGCATGAGTTTTTTGTCACTTATGGCGTGGACCGTGCCACCCAAAAGGGTGGGGTGCGCATGGATGATCGGCATCGCCACAACATGAACTACGCTTTCAGCAATTCAGACACCCAAAGCCAAGCGCAACAGGCATATGCGGGTATCAGCGGCGTTGAGCTGGACCGGATGCGTTTGTCCGATCAAAAAATATTGGCCTATCGGCCCGAATTTGTGGATGGCTTGAACCTGGCCACCCCGACGTTTTTCCCGAACGCGATCATCATTCAAATCAACAACAGTTTGAGCAGCCGTCAAATCAGGCCCAAAGGCGTGAACGCGCATGAAATTTTCCAGACCTTGTTTGGTTATGAAGATGACACGGATGAAATGACGCGCCACCGATTGATCAGCGCCAACCTGGTCGGGCCCGCAGGCTTGGTCAGCATGGAGGACGGAGAGGCGATTGAAATCGTGCAGAAAGCCACACGCCGTGAAACAGCCAGCCACAGCTTGGTTGAGATGGGCGGCTTGGGCCCCATCCAAAACCTGGAGCACAGGGTCACCGAAACGCCCATCCGCGGGTTTTGGTCTTACTGGTCTGAGTTGATGGGCGTGGAGCCTGAGGGGGGCATCCGATGACTGCCCAATTCACCTGGGAGGCGATGTCATTCCTGTCCAAGTACGGCATGCTGCTGGACCAAGACCGGCTGGAGGATTGGGTCGAGTTGTTTGAGCCGCACGCTGAGTACAAGGTTTACTCGCGTGAAAATGAAGAGCTGGGATTGCCGGCACCATTGATGTGGTGTGACAACAGGGCCATGCTCAGCGATCGCATCCAGTCTTACCGCAACGTCAACGAACATAATTTCCACTGGGCGCGTCACATCATCGGCATGCCCCACATTTTGCACACCGAGCCTGATGCTTTGCACTTCCAAGCGGGCTACAGCTTGTTCCAAACCAATTTGGAAGGCGAGACCCGAACCTTCAGCGTGGGCCGCTACGACTTCATTTGCCACCGCCATTCAGACGAGCTGCGCTTGAAAAGGGCTTGGGTGATTGCAGACACCGGCTTGATCAAAACACTGCTGGCAGCACCCATTTAACCGAACATCAGGAGACATCATGGGCAATCGTGTGGCCAACAAATTGGCGGTGGTTTTTGGCGGCGGACAAACGCCTGGTTTGACGGTTGGCAATGGGCGTGCCACCAGCGTCGTGCTGGCCCGTGAGGGTGCGCATGTGGTGGTCGTCGACCGTGACCTGTCATCTGCACAAGAAACGGTGGACATGATCAAGGCGGCAGGTGGGTCGGCCCAAGCGATGCAAGTGGATCAAACCCATGAAACTGAAGTTCAGTCGCTTTTGGCAGCGGTGCATCGAGAACACCATCGCCTGGACATCGTGCACAACAACATTGGTGCCAGCTTGTCAGTGGGGGACGCAACCGCTGATGTTCTCACCGAGTCCTCTTTTGACGCAAGCTTTGCCGTCAATGTGAAAAGCGCTTGGTTTGCTGCCAAACATGCACTGCCATTCATGCGGGAGCAAGGCCATGGTTCTATTGTGAGCATTTCCTCGGTGGCTTCCATTCAGGCCTATCCGCTGTTGGGTTATAAAACCATGAAAGCGGCGCTCAATGCCATGACGGAAAACATGGCCGCTGGCAATGCGAAATATGGTGTTCGCGTGAATGCCATCTTGCCCGGTTTGATGAACACGCCCATGGCCATTGAAAACAGGGTGGCCAAAGGGCATAAGCGCGAAGACGTGGTGGCCGATCGCGACCGGCGCATTCCGCTCAAGGGCAAGCAGGGCACGGGTTGGGATGTGGCCCATGCCGCTTTGTTTTTGCATTCAGATGAAGCCAGCTTCATCACCGGTGTGACCCTGGTGGTCGATGGCGGTGAAACCATCGCCCACGGTCATTGACACCTATCGGTGTCCAAGAATCAAAGCTCAACGGTTTTAAACGTGCCGGGCAAAATCAGCTCGATCATTTCGCAATTTTCCGAGTAGTCCAGCACGGTATGCGGAATGGAGTTGGGCTGTATCCAGCATGATCCCTCTTCCATTTTGACCCGGCGGCCGTTGTATTCGCCGATCATCCAGCCTTTGAGCATGTACAGAAACTGAAACTGCACGCCGTGCAAGTGTCGGATGGAGACCACTTCGGGGTCGCATGCGCCCAGGAGGCGAATCACATGGGCCTGCACTGCGCCGTCTGTGGCTTGGTGCACCCCCAAATCGCGGTATGCAGCGTAGCTGCGAAGTCCGGTTTTAAACTTGCCGCTTTTCAGGTGCTGAACCATGAATTCTTGCGGTGTCCAGCGAGTGGTTTTGGGTATTTTCAGGGGCTTGATGGCGGAGAGTGTGGTTTTCGAAGTCCCGCTTTTGCTCGGTTTCTTGACCGCTTTGGGGGCTGATGTCTTGACCGCCTTGCCAGCTTTTTCGGGTGTCGGTGGGGCTTTGCTGGTCGCGGTCTTTGATTTCAGAGGTTTGGTTGCAGCAGATTTGGTTGTAGATGCAGATGGACGTGCCATGGTGAACTCCTTTGGGGGCTGGTGATCAGACGGAACCTTGAGGTCTCAACTCGATCAGGTCGGGACACAGGTTGGGCGGTGATTGAAGGGCATACAAAACGGCAGACGCCACCTCGGCTGGGCTCAAGGGAGAAAACTTCCGATTTTGAATGGCTGCGACCACCACCGGGTGGTTACTGCTGGCGCGGATATCGGTGTCCACCATCCCTGGCGCTATCTCACTGACCTTGATGCCGAATTCTTGTAACTCCATGCGAAAGGAACGCGCCATGGCCGAGAGCGCGTGTTTGGTGGCGCAGTAAGCGGAGGCGGTTCGATAGACCTCTCTGGCTGCAATAGACGTCATGAACACCAAATGGCCCTTGCGACGGGTCAGCATGTGGCGCGCCACACGTTGCGTTATTTCGATTGAAGCCAGCACATTGGTTTGAAACATCCACGAAAAATCTGTGGATTTCAAATCCATGATGGGGGCATAACGCAGCACACCCGCGTTGTTCAGAAAGACATCCACATCGCTCAATTCAGGCTCGAGGGCATCCAAATATGACGCCTCGTTGAGGTCCCCGGCCAACCAGCGCAGGTTGCCCTTGGGCGCCAAGTCTTGCAAAGACTGCAAAGCCTCTTCATTTCTCCCCAAGGCCAGCACCTTCATGCCTTTAGAGGCCAAAAGCAAAGCGGTTTCTCTGCCAATCCCAGCAGAGGCACCAGAGATCAATATTTTTTGACCAGACAGAGTTTGTTCATGAGGGGTCATCATGTGCAGTCCTTTTCAATCCGTGATCGTCGATGTTAAAGCGGAGTGTTCCAGCATGGCTTGGACGGCAGATTGGAGCATTGGTTTCTGCCTGGTGATTAATGGTTATCCATGACGCCATTTGTCCAAAGCGCTTGGGCTATCAGCGCAAAATGGCACACAGTTGTTTTACAAAAAACCGCTCGTTGGTGGTTGGTGTATCTGGACAACCGATCATCGCCAATTTGGGAACGACGGCAACCTCCATCAAGGGTTTTTACTATGAGTGAAAAGGGTGCGCTGGCTTATAGGTTCGACATAGCGCCAGAGGTCAGAGGGATGTGGCTGGACTGGTATCTCAGTGACCACATGCCCAGCAGGGTGGGCACGGTTTTTTCTGCGGGTCGGTGCTATGAAGCCATAGACGCATCTTCCAGCCACATGGTGTTGTTTGAAACGCCCTTGGCAGAAGATTTGCTCGCGCCTTCGTATGTGGCGCTGCTCAAGCAAGTCTCTGACAGTGATCGTGAGCGTCGCGCCTGGTACAGCCAAACCGTGCGCGCCACTTGCCGGGTTTTATCGGTGCTGGGCAACGGCACGGGTGGTGTCTTGGGGGTGGTCCGCATTCGCGGTGCCAAAGCACGTCAATCTGATATTCAAGCGTGTTTGACGCAGCATATTTTGCCTCTGTTGGGCGCGTTTTCCAGCATAGGAAGCGTGTCTGTCTTGTGCAATGATCCTGACATTCGCCAGCGCATGGATCAGGTTCGTGTGACAGGTCACCAAGATGGCCACACGGATTGGGTGGTCCTGATGGAAGCTGGCCAGGAGCGAGATGTTCGACATGCTTGGAAAGCCATGGAACAGTCCAGTGCTTGGCAAAGCCTTCACTTGGGAGATGCTGTCATTCACGATCTTTACAGGCTGTTGTATGTCATGGTTCAATCCAGCCCAGCCCCATAACTGTGTTCAATCAAGTCAATTTGGAAAACCGCATGAAACCAGATCCATCGTCAACACTCTCCATGGCGCAAGATTGGCTTCGAAAGTTTGAACGGGCCCTTTCGCAGCCAACTGTCGCCGCTATGGACAGCTTGTTCAATTCGGATTGCCATTGGCGCGATGTGTTGGCCCTGAATTGGGAGATCATCACGCACTCAGGTTCAACAGCCGTGCCGCAAGCTTTGATCCACGCCGCGCGACACCATGGTCCGCATGATTTCAAGGTCAATCAGCAGCGCTTGCCTGCGCAGTGGGTCAAGCGAACCGATGTTGACACCATTGAAGTCTTTTTTGACTTTCAAACCAAGATCGGGCCATGTGAAGGTGTGGTCAGACTGACGCAGGCGTCCGAGACGAGTGCACCCAAAGCTTGGACTTTGATGACCGCATTGGTTGAAATTGCAGGCCATGAAGAACGCTTCAAGCGCAAAGCCAAATTGAGCGATGGTTTCGGGCGCAGCTTTCTGGGCCCCAACTGGCTGGAAAAGCGTGAAAAAGAAGCCCGCTATGAGGACCGGCAACCCACGGTGTTGGTCATTGGTGCGGGACAGGCTGGTTTGTCCATAGCCGCCCGGCTGAGACAGCTGGACATCGACTGTTTGGTGATTGAGCGCAACCCCAGGGTCGGCGACAACTGGCGCAAACGATATCAAGCGCTGGTGTTGCACAACCAGCGAACCGTCAATCATTTGCCCTACATCCCATTTCCAGATGTTTGGCCAGAATTTTTACCCAAAGACATGGTGGCAGCTTGGTTTGAAAATTATGTCCAAGCCATGGAATTGAATGTCTGGTGCAACACCGAATTTGTCACCGCCCAATTTGATGAAAAGGCAGGGCAATGGAATGCCCAATTGACCTGTGAGGGTGTTGAACGGCATCTGCAACCCCGTCACATCATCATGGCCACCGGGGTCAGTGCCATACCCGACCGAAGCCCTGTGGCTGGATTGGAGGCCTTCAAAGGTGAGGTTTTGCACTCCGCAGACTACAAGTCGGCACAGAAATGGGTGGGCAAAAAGGTCGTCGTCTTGGGCACAGGCACCAGTGGTCACGATGTATCACAGGACCTGTGTGAGCACGGAGCGCATGTGACGATGGTGCAAAGAAGCCCGACCATGGTTCAAAACGTTGAACCCACAGCGCAGCTGCCGTATGTGCTTTATGGACAGGGCATTGACTTGGCTGAGTGCGACTTGATCACCGTGGGCACGCCAATGGCTTTGTACCGTGCCTCCAACCGCATTAACTTGAAGTTGGCACTGGAGTTGGACAAAGAAACCTTGGCGGGATTGAGCCAAGCTGGTTTCAGGCTCAACAAGGGGGAAGACGGCAACAACTGGCAAATGATGTATTTGACACGGGGTGGTGGCTATTACTTTAATGTCGGATGCTCTGAGCTGATCAGTCAAAAGCGAATTTCCTTGATCCAAGCCCATGATATTGAACGCTATGAGGCCAATGGGTTGCGCCTGAAATCTGGTGATTTGTTAGAGGCAGATTTGGTGGTCACGGCAAAAGGGTATTTGGGTCAGTCGGCGATGGTTGAAAAATTGTTTGGAAAACCTTTGGCCGACAAGGTCGGCCCGATTTGGGGCGTCAATGAGCAGACCCAAGAACTGTGCAACATGTGGAATCCCACCCCACAGCAAGGCTTGTGGTTTCACGCGGGCAGTTTCGCCCAATGCCGAATCTTTTCAAAATACTTGGCCTTGCATATTCAAGCCTGTGAATTGGGCTTGGTCAAACACTGAACCCGTTTCATTTTTAAGGAGCCACCAATGAACCAGCCCCACATCAAGCACCGCCTGGGAACCTTGGTCCCATCATCGAACAGCACCCAAGAGCCAGAATTCATCAGCATGCTGCCGGCCTCGGTTTCTTTGCATGTGTCGCGCTTGCCTTTGTCCAATGTCGACCCGGACTCGACCATCAAGATCGTGGCAGAACTGGAAAAGGAATCCAAAAAACTGGCCGATGCCGATGTGGACTTGGTTTTATTGGCGGCCACTGCACCCTCCACCCGAATGGGAAAAGGCTATGACGCTCAATTGGTCGAGCGCATTCAGCAAGCCTGTGGCAAGCCCGCCACCACGGCTGCCACGGCCATGCTGTGCGCCATGGCGGCTTACAACATCAAAAAGGTGGTGATTGCAGCCCCTTGGAGCACCGCCACCAATGTCTGGGTGAAAGCCTTTTTAGAGGACCATGGTGTGGAAGTTTTACAGCACAAAGCCTTGGAAGTGACGCGCAACAATGACATTGGTCGCATGCCGGCTCAAACCGCGTATGACTTGGGTGTGCAAACCGACTTGCCGCAAGCCGATGGGGTGTTTTTGGCTTGTGGAAATTGGTGGACAGCATCCATCGTGGCCGATCTCGAGGCCCAGCTCAAAAAACCTGTCCTGACCACCAACAACATGGCTTTGTGGGCCAGTCTGCAAATGATGGGCGTTGAAGAAAAAGTGACTGGCTTTGGTCGATTGCTCGAAGAGATGCCGCCCTTGAGGCCTCATTTGCCGCTGGCTGCTTGAAATCGAGCATCAAACATCATTTTTAAATTGGATTGATCATGTATAAATTCATTCGGGTTGTCATGAGCTGTGCATTGGCTTGGTCATGCCTTTGCGGCACTGCACTGGCCCAATCCAAACCGGAAAAGCCCATGAAATTGATGGTTCCTTTCACCCCGGGTGGGGGCACGGACATCATTGCGCGCACGATCGCCCCCAAGCTGACTGAAAAATTGGGGACCAGTGTGGTGGTGGAGAACATGCCTGGTGCCGCCGGGGCCATTGCAGCCCAGTACACCGCACGTGCTGAGGCCGATGGCAGCATCCTGATGGTTGGGTCAACCTCTGAAATTGGCATCAATCCAAGCCTCTACCCCAAATTGCAATACAACGTGGCACGCGATTTTGTGGCGGTCACACCCCTGGCTTCCACACCGATGGTGTTGGTGGTTCATCCCTCCAGCACGATCAAGTCTGCCAAAGACTTGGTGACCATGGCTTTGGCCAATCCGGGAAAGGTTAATTTCGCCTCTGCCGGCATTGGCAGTGGTGCGCATTTGGCTGCAGAGCTTTTTTTGTATGAAACCCAAACCAAAATGGCGCACATTCCCTACAAGGGCGTTGGTGCAGCCATTTCAGACATCATTGGGTCGCAACGCGATTTGGTCTTGTTCACCACCCTGCCATCTGCCACACCCTTGGCGCGCTCGGGCAAGCTGCGCGTGGTGGCCATCTCGACCAAAGAGCGGGTCTCGGTGATGCCTGAGGTTCCCACCTTCATTGAGTCGGGTGTGCCTGGCTATGTGATGGAGTATTGGTATGGCCTGATCGCACCGGCAGGAGTGAATGCGGATTTTCGCAAGCGTTTGCATGCGGTGACATCTGATATTTTGCGGCAACCAGACATGGTTGCCAATTTGTTGAAACAAGGACTGCAACCCACTTACCGAACGCCAGAAGAGTTTGCGGCGTTCATCAAAAGCGATATGGAGCGCTGGGCTGCTGTGGTCAAGTCGGCCAACATCACATTGGACCCCTGAGCTGGTCAGAACTTCTTTATTCTTTCATTTCATCAAACACCATCATGAGGAGATACTGACAAATGGATCAATTGCAAGGCATTTGGCGGCTCGATGAAGCGCGGTCCTGGGACACAAACGGAAATCAATTGCCGCCCCCCTACGGCGCCAATCCCATCGGGCAAATCGCTTTTTCCAATGATCGAATGTTGGCCTCGCTATGCAATGGCGATGCCACGGTGGTCAACAAACGCGATTACATGTCCTACGGCGGGGTTTACCAATTCGATGGCAAGGTGTTGGATTGTTTGGTGGACATTGCTTCTGATGCGCACCGAATCGGTGGCCATGAAGTGCGTCAAGTTGAAATGGTGGGCAAGCAAATGATGCTCAGGCCACCGGCTCGTATGTATGGCGATTTGATGCAGCAGCGAGAACTCTTGTGGACCAGGGTTTGGACGCCCTGATTTTTGCGCAACGCCATCCGCTGGATTTTGTGGTGTAAAACCACTTAGATCAGATGACCACTGCCAAACCCAACGCTGCACTGTCGCGTTTTCAGGTGTTGGATCTGACACGCATCCGTTCCGGCCCCACTTGCGTGCGGGTGTTGGCTGATTTTGGCGCCGATGTGATTCGCATCGAATCTCCTCCCGGCCTCGACCCCAATGAAGGCGCACTTGGTGGCAGAGAAACCTATGACATGCTGAATTTGCACCGCAATAAGCGTGGCATCACATTGAATTTGAAGGCCCCAGAGGGCATCCACATCTTCCACCGTTTGGTGTCAACCGCGGATGTGGTGGTGGAAAACTTCAGGCCGGATGTGAAGTTTCGACTGGGCATGGATTACGAAACCCTGGCCAATATCAATCCGCGCATCATCTTGGCCAGTATTTCAGGGTTTGGCGAAGATGGCCCTTACCGTGACAGGCCTGGGTTTGACCAAATTGCACAAGGCATGGGCGGCATGATGTCGGTGACGGGCATGCCAGGTCAAGGGCCAGTTCGTGCCGGCATTGCGGTGGCCGATTCAAGCGCAGGCAATTACGCCGCCATGGGCGTGCTGTTGGCCTTGTTGGAGCGAGAGCAGTCTGGGCGTGGTCAATGGGTGCAGACAAATTTGCTTCAATCCATGATCGCCATGTGCGACTTTCAAGCGGCCAGGTATTTGATCGATGGCGCAGTTCCCGGACAAGCCGGCAATGACCATCCCTTTGCCACACCCATGGGCACGTTCAAATCCGCTGATGGATTTTTTAACATCGGTGCGTCTGGGACCACCCAATTTCGCAGTTTGTGCACGGTGCTGGAACGATTGGACTTGCGTGACGAACCGCGTTACCAAAGCAACCCAGGCCGTTTGACAGATCGCGAATACATCAATGCGCAACTGAACTTGTCGTTCGCCTCGAACACCACGCAACATTGGGTCACATGCTTGAATGATGCAGGTGTCCCATGTGGCCCGATTTACGACATGCAGCAGGTATTTGACGATCCACAGGTGGTCCACCTGGGTGCTTCTGTGGTTGTGAACCATGACCAAAAAGGCCCGATCCGGGTGGTGGCGCAGCCCGTCAAACTCACCCGGACCCCCGCCGCCGTGTTGTCCAGTCAAACCACATTGGGTCAGCACAACGATGAGGTTTTTATGCAATTGGGTTTCAGCGCTGAAGAACTGGTTGCGCTCAAAGAAAGAAAAGTGATTTAAGCCCAATTCAGCCCATTTTTTCTTCAGTGTGAAAGTACATTGTCTTTTCAGGTCGCCACTCACCAACAGGAGCAAACCATGTCTTGGACTCAACGCTGTTTATTCTGCATCTGGTTTACGATGGCATTGTCCGCAGGTGCTGTTCATGCCCAGTCTTTCCCCCAAAAACCTTTGCGATTTGTCGTGGGTTATCCGCCCGGTGGATCGGGTGATTTCGTGACCCGAACCGTTGGCGAAGCCATCGCAGCAGAGTTGGGTCAAACCGCCATCATTGACAATCGCCCTGGGGCCGCTGGAAACTTGGCCAGCGAAATCGTGTTGAAGGCGCCAGCCGATGGCTACACCTTGCTGGTGGGCAGCAATCCCTACATCAATAAAGCGCTGTACAAAAAGTTGCCTTACGACATTGAAAAAGATTTTCAACCTGTCACTTTGTTGGCCAACGGTCCGATGATCATTGCAGTCAACAACAGCTTACCGGTCAACAGCATCAAAGATCTGATCGCTCATGCCAAAAAGAACCCTGGCAAACTCAATTTTGCTTCCAGTGGCAATGGGTCAGCGCCGCATTTGGCAGGTGTGCTGTTCAACAGCGTCAATGACGTCGACATATTGCACATTCCTTTCAAAGGCGGTGCGCCAGCTGTCCAGTCCCTGATCGCGGGGGATACCCAGGTCATTTTTGGTACCTCGCCGGTGGTGCTGCCTCAAGCGCGAGCCAATCGCATTCGGGCTTTGTCCATCACCACACAAGAAAAATCCGGTGCGATTGCGGGGATCATGGGCATGAAAGAAGCCGGGCTCAACGACTACAACATCAGTTTTTCATTTGGGTTGTACGCGCCTTCAGGTGTCAAGCCTGAAGAGATCAAAAAACTGTTTGACGCAGCCACCAAAGTTTTGAAACGCCCCGATATTCGCGACAAGTTGGCCACCCAGGGCATGGACCCAGCGCCGAATGCTTCGCCCCAAGAATTTCAGCAAATGAACTTGAAAGAGGCGCCGATGTGGGACAAATTGGTCACCAGTTCAGGTGCCAAGGTCGACTGAATGCCGCCTTCAAAGCCCTGGCTTTTGCGCCGCTGCCCGCTGGCGGCCATGAATTTTTTTAATGGCAAAGCCCAAATTTTGTCAGATGGCTTGCGCATCAATACAACTTCATTCAAAGGATTTTCATGACTGATACTGAGGGCATGCCCCACTATCCGGTGCTGGGCTTGATTCGCCGCCACGGCAAACCATTGGCAGTTGTGATTGGTGGTGGTTTATTTCTTTTGGGCGTGTGGGCTGCATGGGCCTATCAATTTTGGCCTTGCTTGATTTTGGGCGCTGTGGTGGGTGTTTTGGCTTGGGGTTTGTTGTCGAGTTATGTGGAGATGGTGGAAATCATTTTCGACACGCTGGTACCACGGTGAAGGGCAGCCTCTTTTTTGAACGCCGCATCAGTCCACTTCAATTTGCCGATCACCGCCAGATCGTCCCTTTGTGCTGGGGCACCAGTTGGGAAGCATCGCGATGATCGACTCATGACGAGGATTGCGACAACTCAAGGGCCTTCACATTTGCAACATCTTCTGCGGCCAATATGCCCAGGACCAAAGCCTTCATCAGCCCACCGACATAGCTGGCACTGGGGCCGCCCTCAATACCGCCGACCACTGATCCTGCGGCATACAAGCCTTGAATAGGGGCTTTGTTGTCGCGCAAAACGCGGGCTTGAGAATCAATCAGCAAGCCACCTGTGGTGTAGGTGATGCCTGCGCACAATGGCAAAGCATAAAAAGGCGCCTTCACCACGGGCATGGGTGTGAGCTTGTGGTGACTGCGTGGCGGATTCAGCTCAGTTGTTTGATGGTTTTGAACCGCTTGGTTGTACTGGCCAATGGTTTGGGTCAAAGCTGTCGCAGGCAGCCCCATTTTTTGGGCCAATTCGGCCAAGGTGTCGCCTTTCAAAAGGGTGGCACCTGCACTGAGCAACAGGGGGTTGGCAGGAATGCGGGATGTCTTGCCGGGGCCGTCCCATATCGCCTGATCAAAAATCACATGGCAATCCAAAGGGTTGTCACGGTGTGCCAGTTGGTTGGCGATGTAAACACCGCCCCTGCCTTCGTCGATGACCCGTAGCGCCTGCTGATTCACCACCATGCCAGAGGTGGCCAGCTCGTCCAATTGTGGGTAGGGCCAGAGTTTGGGATTGGAAAACGCCTGCTGGCACAGCAGGTGGCCGTAAAAAGCATCCAAGCTGGATATGGCTGCACCCATGCTTTGGGCCAGACGCATACCATCGCCCATGGCATTGCCTGCCCCTCGCTGAAGCACCTGATGGGGCTGCGGTGCGATGTGTTGTTTGAGCATGTCCAAGTTGGCTTGAAAGCCACCATCTGCCACCAATGTGGCTGAGCTTTCAAATCGCTTTTCTTGGCCTCGGTG
>JBEDFU010000255.1:0-7714 GCA_041174965.1 Pseudomonadota bacterium
GATGTGCGCCGTCGGAGAGGCCAGTTCGATGTGGCCCATGCGATCCCGGCGAACCTTCGCGAGCGTGACCTCGACGCCGCATTTCTCACAGATGACGCCGCGGTGCTTGAGTCGCTTGTACTTGCCGCACAAGCATTCGTAATCCTTGATCGGCCCGAAGATCTTGGCGCAGAACAGCCCGTCGCGCTCGGGCTTGAAGGTGCGGTAGTTGATGGTCTCGGGTTTCTTGACCTCGCCGTAAGACCACGAGCGGATCTTTTCGGGCGAAGCAAGGCCGATGCGAATCGCATCGAAGTGCTCGTCTTCCTGGACCTGTTTGAAGAGATCAAGCAGTGCCTTCATGTGGTGCTCTCCTGTTGCAGCTACGGTGTCAGCTGCGTTCGAGATCGATGTCGATACCCAGCGAGCGAATCTCCTTGACCAGCACGTTGAACGATTCGGGCATGCCCGCTTCGATGGAGTGTTCGCCTTTGACAATGCTCTCGTACACCTTGGTACGACCTTGCACGTCGTCAGACTTCACGGTGAGCATCTCTTGCAGCACATAAGAGGCGCCGTACGCTTCCAATGCCCACACTTCCATCTCACCGAAACGCTGACCACCGAACTGTGCCTTACCACCCAGCGGCTGCTGCGTGACCAAGCTGTAAGGACCGGTCGAGCGGGCGTGCATCTTGTCGTCCACCAAGTGGTGCAACTTCAGGAAGTGCATGTAGCCAATGGTGGTGGGACGGTCAAAGGCTTCGCCTGTGCGACCGTCAAACAAATTGGCTTGTGTGCGTGTGGCCGTCAGACCCTTGGCCTTGGCCAGGTCTTCCGGATAGGCCAGGTGCAACATGGCGCGGATTTCTTCTTCGGCCGCACCGTCGAACACGGGCGTGGCAAAGGGGAAACCCTCTTTCAGGTTGTTTGCCATGTCGAGCACTTCGTCATCGCTCAACTGGGACAAGTCTTCCTTGCGACCCATGCTGTTGTAAAGCTGCTCGAACAGCTTGCGCAGTTCGGCAATCTTTTCCATGCGCTGGGTTTCAGCTTGCAACATGTTGCCAATGCGCTGACCAATGCCTTTGCCAGCCCAGCCCAGGTGGACTTCAAGCACCTGACCCACGTTCATGCGCGATGGCACGCCCAGGGGGTTCAGCACGATGTCGGCAGGGGTACCGTCGGCCATGAAAGGCATGTCTTCGACAGGCACGATCTTGGAGACCACACCTTTGTTGCCGTGACGACCGGCCATCTTGTCACCAGGCTGCAAGCGACGCTTGACGGCCAGGTAGACCTTGACCATTTTGAGTACGCCTGCTGGCAACTCGTCGCCTTGGGTGAGCTTCTTGCGCTTTTCTTCAAAGGACAAATCGAAGCTGTGGCGGGTTTGCTCCAGCGAGTTCTTGATGGACTCCAGTTGCATGGCCACATCGTCCTCGGCGGGACGGATGTCGAACCAATGGAACTTGTCGACCGACTCCATGTAAGCCTTGTCGAGCTTGGTGCCCTTGGCCAGCTTTTGTGGACCACCGTTGGCCACGCGGCCCACGAGGAGTTTCTCGATACGGTCAAAGGCATCGGCTTCCACAATGCGCAACTGATCGTTCAGGTCCAGGCGGAAACGCTTGAGCTCGTCGTCAATGATCTGCTGAGCACGCTTGTCACGCACGATGCCTTCACGGGTGAAGACTTGCACGTCGATCACGGTGCCTTGCGAGCCCTGGTCCACGCGCAGCGAGGTGTCTTTCACATCACTGGCTTTTTCGCCAAAGATGGCGCGCAGCAGCTTCTCTTCTGGCGTGAGGGTGGTCTCGCCTTTAGGAGTAACCTTGCCCACCAGCACATCGCCGGGTTGCACTTCCGCACCCACGTAGATGATGCCGGAATCGTCCAGACGGCCCAGTTGCTGCTCGGACAGGTTGGGGATGTCGCGCGAAATTTCTTCGGCACCCAACTTGGTGTCACGGGCCATGACCACGAGTTCTTCGATGTGGATCGAGGTGTAGCGGTCTTCAGCCACCACACGCTCACTGATCAAGATCGAGTCTTCGAAGTTGTAACCGTTCCAAGGCATGAAAGCGATCAGCAGGTTCTGACCAATGGCGATTTCGCCCAGGTCGGTCGATGCGCCGTCAGCGATGACGTCACCTTTGGCCAGCTTGTCGCCACGCTTGACGATAGGGCGCTGGTGGATGTTGGTGTTCTGGTTGGAACGCTGGTACTTGATCAGGTTGTAGATGTCCACACCCACTTCGCCAGCCACCGCCTCGTTGTCGTTGACGCGCACCACGATACGGGTGGCATCGACGTAGTCGACCACGCCGCCGCGGCGTGCAGTAACGACGGTGCCCGAATCGATCGCGGCCACGCGCTCGATGCCGGTGCCGACAAAGGCTTTTTCGGGACGCAACACCGGCACGGCCTGACGCTGCATGTTGGCGCCCATCAACGCGCGGTTGGCGTCATCGTGCTCCAAGAAGGGCACCAAAGACGCCGCCACAGAAACGATCTGGGCTGGCGACACGTCCATGTACTGAACGCGCTCGGCTCCAACCAAAATGGACTCGCCTTTTTCACGAGCGGACACCAGTTCGTCGGTCAAGCGGCCTTCTTTGTCCAGGGAAGCATTGGCTTGGGCAATCACATACTTGCCTTCTTCAATGGCCGACAGATAGTCGATGTCCATCGTCACCTTGCCTTCGACCACTTGACGGTAAGGCGTTTCAATGAAGCCGTACTCGTTCAAGCGGGCGTACAAAGCCAAGGAGTTGATCAGTCCAATGTTGGGACCTTCAGGCGTTTCAATGGGGCACACGCGACCGTAGTGGGTGACGTGCACATCGCGCACCTCAAAGCCAGCACGTTCGCGGGTCAAGCCGCCTGGGCCCAGGGCTGAGACACGGCGCTTGTGCGTGATTTCAGACAAGGGGTTGGTCTGGTCCATGAACTGCGACAGCTGCGAGGCACCAAAGAACTCTTTGAGGGCCGCAGAAATGGGCTTGGAGTTGATCAAGTCATGGGGCATCAGAGGCTCTTGCTCGGCCTGACCCAAACGCTCTTTCACCGCCTTTTCAATCCGCGCCAAACCGGTGCGGTATTGGTTTTCGGCCAACTCACCCACGCAACGAACGCGGCGATTGCCCAGGTGATCGATGTCATCGACTTCACCATTGCCATTGCGCAAATCCACCAGGATCTTCACCACGGCCATGATGTCTTCGTTGTTGAGCACCATGGGGCCAGTGCTTTCGGGGCGGCCCACTTTGGCGTTGAACTTCATGCGACCCACACGCGACAAGTCGTAGGTGTCGGGGTTGTAGAACAAGCGCTGAAACAAGGCTTGAACCGCGTCTTCGGTGGGCGGCTCACCGGGGCGCATCATGCGGTAGATGGCGACGCGGGCAGCAAACTCGTCTGCGGTCTCATCGATGCGCAGGGTTTGCGAAATATACGCACCTTGGTCAAGTTCATTGGTGTAGATGCACTGCAGTTCTTGCACATCGCTGGAGCGGAGCTTTTTCAACAAGGCTTCGGTCAATTCTTCGTTGGCCTTGGCAATGATTTCACCGGTCTCAGCGTCCACAATGTTGCGCGCCATCACACGGCCGATCAAAAAGTCTTCTGGCACGCTGATGTGGGTGGTGCCCGATTGCTCGAGTTCACGGGTGTGGCGGGCGGTGACCCGTTTGTCTTTGGCCACCACGACCACGCCCGATTTGTCGGTGATGTCAAAACGCGCCACTTCGCCACGCAAACGCTCGGCAACAAACTCCATTTGCGCGCCAGTTTCCATCAAGCGGAAGTTATCGTTGACAAAGAAGTTGGCCAGGATGGACTCGTTGTTCAAACCAATGGCTTTGAGCAAAATCGTCACCGGCATCTTGCGTCGGCGGTCGACGCGGAAATACAGCATGTCTTTGGGGTCAAACTCAAAGTCCAGCCAAGAACCACGGTAAGGGATGATGCGGGCTGAAAACAGCAATTTGCCCGAGCTGTGGGTCTTGCCCTTGTCGTGCTCGAAAAACACGCCCGGTGAGCGGTGCAACTGAGACACGATCACGCGCTCAGTGCCATTGATGATGAAAGAGCCTTTGTCGGTCATCAAGGGCACTTCGCCCATGTAAACCTCTTGCTCTTTGACCTCTTTGACCACCTTGGATTGCGGGGTCGATGAATCACGGTCATAAATGATCAACTGCACGCGGGCGCGCACGGCAGAACCAAAGGTCAAGCCACGGGTTTGGCACTCACGCACATCAAAGGCGGGCTTGGCCAAGTTGTATTCCAAGAACTTCATCTCCACAAAACCGTTGTGCGAGACGATGGGGAATGCCGCCTCAAAAGCCGCTTGCAGGCCTTCGGGCGTGCGTTTTTTGGGGTTGGTTTCGGCTTGCAAAAAGGCGGTGTACGCGTCTTTTTGCATCTGCAACAGATAGGGGACTTCGAGCACGCTGTCACGGGTGCCAAAGCTCTTGCGCACGCGTTTGCGTTCTGTGTAGGTGTAGGCCATGAGATCTCCGGGCTTGAGCTTTCAGGACTGTTTCAAGGCGAGGCTCAACACCCCCACCTCAAACTTGGCGGCTGGCCACTACCAGCGTTGGCGGACGGCCACGCATTGCACGCAGCCCGAACCAAGGCATCTTCCGCAGTCGGGTCAGAAGACACTTGAAAGCACCCTTGCGCAGTGCACTTTCAAGTGCGCTCTGAGAGCGCACCGAGGGGCGGCTGGCGCCACCCCTGGTGAAAACATCACTTGATTTCGGCTTTGGCGCCAGCTTCTTCGAGCTTTTTCTTGGCGGCTTCGGCGTCGGCCTTGGGCACGGCGTCCTTGACGTTTTTGGGTGCACCGTCGACCAGGTCTTTGGCTTCTTTCAAGCCCAAACCGGTGAGCTCACGCACCACCTTGATCACCGACACCTTGTTGGCGCCTGCTTCGAGCAGCACCACGTTGAATTCGGTTTGCTCTTCGGCTGCAGCGGCTGCACCGCCACCGCCACCGGCTGCGGGCGCGGCCATTGCGGCAGCGCTCACACCAAATTTCTCTTCGATGGCTTTCACCAAATCGTTGAGTTCCATGACCGTCATGCTGTCGAGTGCGGTCAAAAATGCGTCTTTATCGAATGCCATGTTGATTTCCTAACAATTGATCTATCTGTGCCGTGCGCGCACGGCGTGTTGAACATTTGCACTGCTGGCCCTTAGGCCGCAGCAGCTTCGCCTTTTTTCGCCGCCAAAGCACCCAACACCACGGCGGTGCGGGACACGGGCGACATGAGCAAGCCACACAACTGGGACAACAACACCTCTTTGGAGGGGATATTGGCCAATTGCTTGACGCCGTTGACGTCCAGGACTTTTCCGGAAATGGCGCCACCTCGGATCACCAACTTGTCGTTGGTTTTCGCGAAATCTGCCACCACTTTCGCGGCGGCAACGGCGTCCACAGAAAAGCCATAGATCAGGGGACCGGTCATCTGGTCAGCCACCACTTCGAAACGGCTGCCGGCCACAGCACGGCGTGCCAATGTGTTTTTCAACACACTGAGCGTCACGCC
The DNA here is from genome assembly GCA_041174965.1 of Pseudomonadota bacterium. GTDB lineage: Bacteria > Pseudomonadota > Gammaproteobacteria > Burkholderiales > Burkholderiaceae_C > Limnohabitans. Next base: position 5,541 of record JBEDFU010000255.1, read on the forward strand.
AGAGCTGCGCGCTTGCGAGCGCAATTTCGTCATGTCAGCGACCGTGATACCGCGGTACTCCGCCATCACCAGCGTCTGTGCTTGAGTGGCGAGGCTGGTCACTTCGGTGATGACCGCTTCTTTCTCACTGCGATTCAGACTCAAGGTCTACTCCTTCTGAATGTGTCCTGGGCCAAATCAATTCGGCTTGCGACACGCTGGGTTTCAGCGACCAGACTGTCAGGGAACAACTTGCGCGGTTCTTTGTCAGCGGGATCGCCATCTGCGTTGGTTGGGGGATTAAGCGCCGTTCACACGGCACACCAACGGTCTTGGATGGCCTGGATGAACATTGCTGCCCATCCAGCCCACCACTCAGGGCACCGCTTGCGCAGCGCCCCAATTTCTTCTTATGCAGCGCTCAAGGTTTGGGTATCGACACGCACGCCCACACCCATCGTCGATGACACCGCCAATTTGCGCAGGTAAACACCTTTGCTGGTGGCGGGCTTGGCTTTTTGCAACGCATCGACCAAAGCCACCAAATTGCCTTGCAGCTTGTCTGAGTCAAACGAGCGGCGGCCAATGGTGGCGTGCACGATACCGGCTTTGTCCACACGGAATTGGACTTGACCGGCCTTGGCATTTTTCACAGCCGTGGCCACATCGGGGGTCACAGTGCCCACCTTGGGGTTGGGCATCAAACCACGGGGTCCCAAAATTTGACCCAGGGTACCGACCACGCGCATGGCATCAGGCGCAGCAATCACCACATCAAAAGGCATGTTGCCCGCCTTGACCATGGCGGCCAAGTCGTCCATGCCCACAATGTCCGCACCGGCGGCTTTGGCCTCTTCGGCTTTCGCGCCTTGAGCAAACACCGCCACACGGGCAGTTTTACCGGTTCCGTTGGGCAGCACGACAGCGCCGCGCACCACTTGGTCGGATTTCTTGGCGTCAATGCCCAACTGCACGGCCACGTCAATGGACTCGTCGAACTTGGCGGTGGCGCATTCTTTGACGATTTTCAGTGCGTCATTGAATGGGTACAGCTTGTTGCTGTCCACTTTGCCCACCAAGGCTTTTTGTTTTTTGGTCAGATGTGCCATTTAAACGCCCTCCACCGTGACACCCATTGAACGGGCAGAGCCGGCAATGGTGCGAACCGCCGCATCCAAATCGGCAGCGGTCATGTCTTTCATTTTGGTCTTGGCAATTTCTTCCAGCTGAGCGCGAGTGATTTTGCCGACTTTGTCCACATGGGGTTTGGCCGAGCCTTTGTCGAGCTTGATGGCCTTCTTGATCAAGGTGGCCGCGGGGGGCGTCTTGATGATGAAGGTGAAGCTCTTATCGGCAAATGCCGTGATGACCACGGGCAAAGGCAAGCCGGGCTCGACACCTTGGGTCTGGGCATTGAACGCCTTGCAGAACTCCATGATGTTGAGGCCGCGCTGACCCAGCGCTGGACCGATCGGGGGGGACGGGTTGGCTTTACCAGCTGGCACTTGCAGCTTGATGAAGCCGACGATTTTTTTCGCCATGCTTTTCTCCTAACGGGTCCAAACGCCTTGGACTTTCCAGTCCATCGGCTCCCCGGGGGTTGCGACTCACTCACCAAAATGCCGCCGTGCCGAGTCGAGAGGCAAGGCGGCTTGAAAACTCAGGCCTTTTCGACCTCGCCAAATTCCAATTCCACCGGGGTCGAGCGGCCAAAAATGGTGACCGCCACCCGCACTTTGCTTTTGTCGTAGTTGACTTCTTCGACCGTGCCATTGAAGTCGGTGAAAGGGCCTTCTTTGACCCGCACCAACTCACCCACCATGAATTCAACCTTGTGGCGCGGCTTGTCAGCGCCCTCTTGCATTTGGTTGACGATTTTGAGCACGTCGGCCTCGGAGATCGGCGCTGGGCGGTTTTTGGCACCGCCCACAAATCCCGTGACTTTGTTGGTGTGCTTGACCAGGTGCCATGTCTCGTCGTCCATGATCATTTCCACCAGCACATAGCCGGGGAAGAAGCGACGCTCGGTGGTGCGGCGTTGGCCATTTTTCATTTCGACCACTTCTTCAGTGGGCACCAAAATGCGGCCAAATTTCGATTGCATGCCAGCGCGGTTGATGCGCTCGAGGATGTTGCGCTCGACAGCCTTCTCCATGCCTGAATAGGCATGCACCACGTACCAACGCATGTCAGGG
>JBEDFU010000256.1:0-4586 GCA_041174965.1 Pseudomonadota bacterium
CGAATGCGCCGCCCAACCAGGGTGCAAAGATTTGACCGACGATCCATTGCTGACAAATTCCATCACCCCGCTGGACTGGCTCAGGGCAATGCCCAGGGCAGCCACGGCTTGGTCTTCAGTCAAACCCGCCAACTCGGCACCCACCCACGCCGAGGCCATGGTGCCCGCCACGGAGCTGGCCTGAAAGCCTTGTGCATGAAAGCCGCCGGGAGCGGCCAAACCCATCCGGGCCAAGGCCTCCCAACCCCGCACATACGCGCCCAGCATCGCCGCGCCAGAGCTGTTGTGCGCCTGGGCCATGGCCAAGGCTGCCGATGCCACCACCGAACTGCCATGGATGATGGACCCGGTGTGGGTGTCATCAAACTCCAGGCTGTGCATCAAGCCTCCATTGACCAAAGCGGCATCGGCGGGCGCTGCGCCCATGGCTTGTCCGAGCACCGTGCTGGGCCCGCCCACCGCCAAACTTCGACCCAGCTCGCGATAAGGCGCGCCGACCTGGGCACTGGCCGCAGCCAAGCCCACGCCCAATGCGTCTAAAAAATGCCAGCGCGCTGCATGGCTGACCGCTGGGGGCAAGGCTTGCGTGGCACATGCGCGCAAAGCGCGCACCAATAGGCGCAATCCGCTCATGGGCGTGCGCCCCGGGTGATATCGGCCATGGCCTCGCGCCAGCCCATGTTGGACAGGGCTGCATCGCCTTCGATCAGGCGGGCCAACCATGCCGGTGCAGCGGGCAAAACGCCGCCCATGTTTTCAGCCAACTTGGACAACAGAGTGGGTTCGTCAAAAGGTTGATCGGCGCCGCCGCGTGGGCTCTCGACCGTGGCCGAGTGTTGCTCCCCGTCATGAAAAGTCCAGGTGACCCGCGCTGGGCGATCGCGTGGCGGTGGCCCAGCACCGGCATAGGCGGCCAATTTGACCCGCCGCCTCATGGCAGAAATGTCTGGGTCTTGCAAGGTGTCAAAGGTGAACGAGGCGGCACCACCCGTGCCGCGCAAAGTGGTCGCAGCCACGGCATGGGGCATGGAGAATTTGGCAGCCAACACCGTGGCCGGCTCAACGGTGGACAAAGACAAACCCGCCGGCCCGGCTTCCACGCAAATTTCGGCGATGTCGGCCGTCGTGCGCTGACCGAGTTGGGCGCGCAAGCTCAAGCTGGCCTCCACGGCGGCATGCGCATAGTTGCAGCAAGCAAATATTTTGTGATACCCATTGCTCACCGACCAGCGCTCGCCCAAGCCTGCGCTCAACTGTTCTGGCAAGCAGCGGGTGCGCAAGTTGGTGGCAAACACGTCATAAGGGGTGTGTATGCCACCGCTGATGCCCACCTGGGCCCAGTCAGCGGCGCGCATGCCCACCCATGCGCCAGCCGAAGTCCACGCATTGCGCACCAAAGAGCCCTCTACAGCGGTGTCAAATGGGCCGGCAAAGGTCATCGAGGCGGCACCGGTCACGCAGTCTTGCAAGCGCTGCGCATCGTGCCCACGCACCAAAGACACGGCCACCGCCGCGCCGATGGTGGCAAATGCGGCATGCGGGTGCACGTAAAAACTGGGGAAGGGGTAGGCCAGGGCAAATCGGGTGGTCACCTCATAGGCCACGGCCACCGCCCTGAGCACTTGTTCGACACTGGCATTGCAAGCCTGGGCTTCGGCCAACAAAGCCGGCAAGGTGTAGGCCCCACCGTGGCAGGCCGCATTGCGAAAACCTTCGTCGAGTTCGCACCAGGTGATGGCCATGCCATTGGCGCAGGCAGCAGCATAGCGGTCCACACTTGCCGCACCGGGGGCCAACACAGTGGCCTCTTGTGCCGATGAACTGTTGCGCACAAACGCTTCGCAGGCTTGGACCACTTGCGGCTCGAGCGAGCCGGCCACCATGGCACCCATGTCATCGGCCAAGATGGTTGCTGCCCGTCGGCGAATGGTGGCGGGCAAGGGCGTGGCACAGGCTTTGGCGGCCCATGCAAACAAAGTTTGAGTGTGTTGAGCGGCGTTTTGGCGCTCGTGAAGTGCGGGTGGTTGTGTCATGCGAACTCCAATGATGACCCCATGGTACAGTGACTTTCAAGGGCTGATGGATGGCTTTCAGATGCACTTTGGGGCACCAAACCATCCATTCGAAAATTGATCCGTAACGCAGGAGATTGCGCATGAAGCGGGGCTATGCCAGCACACCAGAAGGGCAGATTCATTACTACAACCATGGGCGTGGCCAACCCTTGCTGATGCTGCACGAAACACCGCGCTCGGCCTGGAGCTTCGCCCCCTTGATGCGCAAATTGGGCAAGCAATTCAACTGTTTTGCCCCCGACACTTTGGGCTTTGGCATGTCCGACGCCCCCGCCCCGGGCACCCGCATGGAAGATTTGGCGCGCAGCATGATTCACTTCATGGACGATGTGGGGATCGAGCGAGCCCATGTGCTGGGCTTTCACACCGGCAACAAAATCGCATCGGCCATGGCCGCGGCCTATCCGAAACGCATCCACAAAGCCGTGCTGATTGGCATGACCCACAGCCTGGTGGTGTCGCGCAAAGACCGCAATGCGGCCATCATGGAAGTGGTGCGCAAACACATGGGCACCTACCAAGCCAATCCGGACGGGTCGCACCTGCTGCGCAACTGGGCGGCCGACTTCAGCGGCTTGGCCCAGGTGTGGTGGAACCCGGCCATCATGACCGGTCGGCGCATCACGCCCGAGGCCTTGCGCGGACAAGAGGCGCGCATGATCGAGATGATTCAATGCCGTCAGCACATTGCCCAGGTCTACAGCATGAATTTCGACTTCGACTTCACGGCCACCTTGCGCCGCATCAAGTCCCCCACCCAGGTCATTGAGTGCTGTGTGCCGCAAGAGGCCCACTTGGGTGCGCAAGGGCCCAAGATGATGAAGTTGCTCAAACACGGCGAATTGGTCACGCTGCAAAACGCAGGCTTTGATGCCACCGAAGCCTTTGCCAGCGATATTTCGCGCCACGCGAGTCGGTTTTTTCTTCAGCCCTGAAAGGTCATCATGCGCATTTGGCACCAAAGCTTCACCGACCTGACGGTCATGCCCTTGTATCGAAAAACCCTGACCGAGCATGCGGCCCAAGTGATGGGCTCAGACGCCAGCGTGATGATCCATGGCCTGCGCCCAGGCACTTATGCCGCCGGGTGCGCACCCATCGACGCCATCAAACACCGCTACGTGGCCGCGGCACTGGAAATGCAAGTCTGTGATGCTGCCATGGTGGCCCAAAACGAGGGCTATGACGCGGTCGCCATCGGTTGTTTTTTCGACCCAGCTTTGCGCGCCGCGCGCTCTTTGGTCAACATCCCGGTGCTGGGCTTGGGCGAGACCTGTGCCCTGGTGGCCTGTTCCTTGGGCCGCAAATTTGGCTTGGTCACCTTGTGCGCCGATCAGTCGGCCGATTACGCTGACCTGATGCACGCCTATGGATTGGAGCGGCGCTTTGCGGGCGCCGTTGCGTTAGAGCCCGCGATTGATGAGTTTTCACTGGAGGCCGACGAAGCGTTGGCGCAGGCCATCGAAGCGCGCTTTGACGCCGCTTGCGCCCACATGATTGCCCAGGGCGCAGACATCATCATTCCGGCCGACGGGGTGCTCAACGAATTTTTGGTGCGCCGGGGTCGCTTGCAAGCCCAAGGCGATGTGCCGGTGATGGACAGCTTGGGTGTGTTGTTTCAACACGCGGCTTTTTTTGCGCGCATTGCCCGCACCACCGGTGCGGGCGTGAGCCGGCGCCAAATGTATTTGCAACCCAGTGCCGCCATGGTGGCGCATGTGCGCCAGTTTTCGGGTCAGCCGGCGTTGAGCCACAACTTTTCGGGCGACCGCTGACCCACGTTACACCAGGATCAGCGGCCTGGGGGTTGGCGCAAGCTCAGGGCAGCAGCACCACTTTGCCAAACACATCCCGCGCACCCATGATGCGATGCGCTTGGGCGGCCTGTGCCAAGGGCAAGGCCGCGTGAATGACCGGCTTGAAGCGGCCTTGCGCCACCAAGTCCATCACCAGGTTGAGTTCGGCAAAGTTGGCGTTTCGCGAGCCGATCAATTGCAATTGGCGGCGAAAAAATGGAATGATGTCCAGCGCCACCACCTCGCCCGCATGGGCGCCCACGGTGACGATTTTTCCATCGGTTTTGAGGCTGGACAGGCTTTGGGTGAACACCTCACCGCCGATGTGCTCCATCACCAGGTCCACACCCTTGCCCTGGGTCAGGGCCAGCACTTGTTCTGAAAAATGCGGATACTCGGTGTAGTTGATCAGGTGGTCGGCCCCCAAATCTTTGGCACGGGCCAGTTTGCTGTCGCTGCCAGCAGTGGCCAGCACCGTGGCACCCGCGTACTTGGCCACTTGCACGGCCGCGCTGCCAATGCCCGAGCCTGCAGCTTGGATGAGCACCGTTTGTCCCGCTTGCAAGCCGCCGCGGTTGATCAACACATGCCAGGCCGTGCCAAAGGCAATTTGGCTGGCCGCTGCTTGCTCAAAACCCATTTGCGGGTGCAAAGCGCGCAAAGACACCACCGGCACTTTGACATATTGCGCATAGCCCCCCGGCAAACCCATGCC
>JBEDFU010000257.1:0-9660 GCA_041174965.1 Pseudomonadota bacterium
ACTTGGATGGGCAACCAAGGTCCCGGATCCTGGGCCAAAGCCGCGCTGTAAGACTTGCCACCATATTCATAAACCACGTTGTAATGGGTGATGCGGTTTTGCAACTGGGTGACTTGCCCACACAGGGCCGGTGCGATGCCCACACTGGTGCAACTGGGCTCAGTGACCGTGACCGTTTGGATCACTGGCGTGGTGGAGACCACACGCGCCATCTCTTGGCCCCAAGCCGATGAGGACAGGACACAGCCCCAAAGGACCAAGCCTGAAAAAAAGTTGCATTGCACCATGGTGCCTCCTGACATGCATTTCTGCCAAGTCATTGTGCCAAACCCGGCTGACAAAGGGCAGCTGGCGGGTGAGCCGCAGACACCGATCAGCCATCGAAGCTGCAAAGGGATGGCCACCTCATGTCACGCATCTCGGGCAGGTTCAAACCAAGCCCAAGGGTGCAGCATCACATGATGGACAAACCGCCATCGGCCATCAAGGTGGCGCCGGTGATGAAGGACGCCTCGTCCGAGGCCAGCCACACAATCGGCCAAGCCATTTCTTGCGGTTCGGCCCAACGGCCCATCAGTGAATTGCCTGCGCGCTCGGTTTTGAGTTGTTCGGGCGATTTGCCGGCCGCCACGGCGCGGCCAATGTGAAAGTCGGTGAAGGTCGAACCGGGACACACGGCATTCACACGCACACCGTTCTGCACCTCTTCAAAAGCCAGGGTGCGGGTCATGGCCAGCATCCCGGCCTTGGTGCTGTCGTACAAGCCCATGCCTTTGCGCCCGATCAGTGCATGGGCCGATGAGACATTGACGATGCTGCCGCGCCCACTGGCACGCAAATGCGGCAAGGCCCAGCGGCTCATGCTGGCCGTGCCCACCAAGTTCACGCCCACCATCGCCTGCCACTCGGCAGGGGTGGCATCGGCCAAGGCCGAGTAATTGCGCATGGCCGCGTTGTTGACCAGCACGTCCAAGCCCCCCAGCGCCGCCACAGCCGTCTGCACGGCCGCCTGCGCTTGCCCTTCATCGGCGATATCGGCTTGGACCGTGTGCACGCTGGCCTGGGGAAATTCGGCCAGCAGTTTGGCTTGGGTGTCGCGCAAGGCCTGGGGGTTGGCGTCGAGCAAACACACCCGCGCGCCTTGGGCACAAAACAAGCGCGCCGTGGCCGCGCCAATGCCCGCACCCGCACCGGTGATCAAGGCGGCTTTGTTTTTCAAGCGATCCATGTTCAATCCACCTTGGAGCCGGTGACCTTGATGATCTGGCCCCAGCGTTGAATTTCGGTTTTGATCCAGGCTGAAAACTCATCGGGCGTGCAGGTCACGACGTCGTACTCTATCTGGCGCAACTTGTCAGCCACCTCTGGGCTTTGCAGCACCTTGGTCAGCTCGCGGTGATAGCGATCGACAATGGGCTTGGGGGTTTTGGCCGGCAACAGAAAACCGGCCCACACGGTGGCCTCAAAGTCTTTGAAGCCCAGCTCGATCATGGTCGGCACTTCGGGTGTGCTGGCATAGCGTTTTCGTCCAGTTGAAGCCAGCAAACGCAAGCGCCCTTCCTTGGCGAATTGCTGCACATTGCCAGGCACAAAAAAGGCCGCTTGCACGTCCCCGGCGACCAAAGCACCAATCGCTTCACCACCCCCTTTGTAAGGAACGTGGGTGAGGTTGATATCGGCCGCCATCTTCAGCATTTCCATGGTCAGGTGCGAGCCACTGCCCACTGCCACCGAGGCATACGACCATTTGTTGGGATTTTTCTTGGCGCTTTGCACCAACTCTTGCACGTTGGAAACCCCCGCAGCCGGGTTGACCACCAAATACTGAGCGCCCTTCATGGCCAGGGTGACGGGTGTCAAGTCCTTGACCGGGTCGAGCGCGTTCTTCATCAAGGTGGGGTTGATGGCCATCGGCCCGTTGTAGCCCACCAGCAAGGTATGGCCATCCGGGTCGGCTTTGGACACAAAGGCAGATCCGATATTGCCGCCCGCGCCAGGCCGGTTTTCAACGATCACGGCTTGCCCCAGAGCCTCGGCCAATTTGGGCGCCACCAAACGCGCCAAGGTGTCGTTGGTCGTGCCCGCAATCGGCACCACGATGCGCACGGTTTTGCTGGGTGACCAGTCTTGTGCCTGAACCGCGGCGGTTGCCCCGCCCAGGGCACAGGCCCACACCACGAGCAGCCTGCGGGGCCAGCCCCAGCGCATCACAGGGTGTAGACCGGTTTGGTCAAGTCGTTGGCCAAATGGTCCTTGGCCCACTGCACCGGGTCTTGGGCTTTGTCCAGCAACACACCGGCGGCGCGCACCCGATGGGCCACGGCATTCAGCGCCGGCGGCGTGGCACCTTTGGCCAGATCGGTGGCTGCCTCGTACAGCATGCGCCGGGCCATCACGATGCCGCGGTCGGTGGGCAGGATCTTTTCTTCGGCGTGGTTTTGGATCGGCCCCATGCTTTCTTGCAATGAGTAGTCTTGCGCCGCGATGCCGGCCACACCGCTGTACAAGCGCCGCTCTTTTTGGGCTTTGCGGTCGATCAGGTAATCGTTGTCTGAATTGGCCTTGGGAATAAAGCTGCCAGGGGCTTCGTATTCGTTGTGGATGCCACGGCCTGCATGCATGTGGTGCAGCTCCTCTTCACCCAGCGGGGCTTCGGGCCGGTAGTTGATGCTCCAGGCCCAGCAATTGTGGTCATCGATGGGCACCCACACATGGCCGCCCAAGGCGTGGTCGCCAAACGGTGGGATCAAGGTGTACCAAGGGAACAACCACTGCGTGATGCGCCAGTAGTAGCTGTCAGGCTCACCCATTCGGCGGCCCAACAAGGTCATGCCAAATTCGGTTTTTTCGATGTTGAACACCACATTGCCGTCGGCCTTGATGTAGTCCAGCGCCTTGACACCCCGGTGCATGGGGTCGGTGGTCACGTCCATGCTGTGCACATACGACACGTGGGCGGTGTCAATGCCACCCTCCATGGCCTGCAGGTAATTGGAGCGCTGCCAGCGCTTGGACACAAACACATGGCTGGGTGGCAGCGTGCACCACTCCACCTCGGGCTCGGCGGGTCGATGCTCAGCCGGCCCCATATAAGCCCAGACCACGCCACCGCGCTCGATGCAGGGGTAGCCCACGATCTTCATCTTCTCGCACATTTGCGGCGCAGAGGGCACATCCACGCAGTTGCCCAGGCGATCGAATTTGACGCCGTGGTACGCGCAGCGGATGCCCTTTTCTTCGTTGCGACCAAAAAACAGCGACACACCACGGTGCGAGCAAAACTCGCTGATCAAACCGGGCAAGCCATCGGAGTCGCGGAAAGCCAGCAACTTCTCGCCCATGATTTGCACCCGCACCTGCGGGCCATCGGCTTCAGCAATTTCGCTGGACATGACCACCGGCACCCAATAGCGGCGCATCAAATTGCCCATGGGCGTGCCAGCGCCGGTCTGGGTCAAGGTTTGGGACATTTCGGGACTCATACAAACTCCTCTGAATAAAACAAGCCCCGCAGGGCATTGGGCGCTATTGTCGGCGCGAGCCGCCAAAAGTGGCGACGGCTGGTGTAAAAACCTCAGTCAGCCTTGGCGCCGGTGGCCTTGATCACCTTGCCCCAGCGCGGGATTTCGGTGGCGATCCAGGCGGCAAACTGATCGGGGTTGGAGGCGATGACCTCGAACTCCATCTCCTCCAGCTTTTGCCGAATCTCGGGGGACTGCAAAATTTTCACCATCTCACGGTGGTAGCGCTCAATGGTGGGCTTGGGGGTGCCGCCCGTGGTGAGCAGGCCAATCCAAGAGGTGGCCTCAAAGTCTTTGAAGCCGGCTTCGATCAAGGTCGGTACCTGGGGGGTACTTTTGAAGCGCTTGGTGCCACTCACCGCCAGCAGTTTGAGCCGGCCATCTTTGGCAAACTGTTGCACATTGCCCGGCACAAAAAAAGCCACTTGGATGTTGCCCGCGATCAGGTCGGTCACCGCTGGACCCGCACCCTTGTAGGGCACATGAGTGATTTGCACCCCCGCCGCCATTTTGAGCATTTCCATGGTCAGGTGCGAGGCACTGCCCACCGCCACTGACCCATAGGAAAACTTGGTCGGGTTGGCCCGCGCTTGGTTGACCAGGTCTTGGACCGACTGCAAGCCCGAGCCCGGATGGGCCACCAGGTACTGGGGCGACTTGACCGCCAAGGTGATCGGTGCCAAATCTTTCACCGGGTCATAAGGCATCTTGTCAAACAGCGACACATTGATGGCCATTGGCCCGTTGTAACCAATCAACAAGGTGTGGCCATCCGGTGCTGCCTTGGCCACCAGGTCAGCACCCAAATTGCCACCGGCACCCGGTTTGTTCTCGACCAGCACCGGTTGCCCCAACACCTCGGACAGCTTGGGGGCCAGCAAGCGCGCCAACACATCATTGGTGCTGCCCACAATGGGAACGATGATGCGCACCGGCTTTGTAGGCGCCCACTCTGGCGATTGGGCCTGAGCTGCAAGGCTGATGGCACCCAGCATCACCATGGCTGAAGCACAGTGCCGCAAGGTGGTGTGGAGCAATTTAACGAACGGCAATCCATTCATGGCGGACTTTCTGGTGTTGTCAAAGAAACAAGGGGGGCACAGGAACCAATGGCCTTACTTTAAAGCCTCAGGCCAGGTTGATCGAATCGATCAGGACCCCTTGAGCGCCAACCACAGCGCCACGGCCAGGCTGGCCAGCAGGGTCAGCCCCAGCCCCCATCCCAACCAGCGCGTTCGCGATTGCAAGCGATCGACCACCCCCATCAGGCTGGCATTTTGTTCGGCCAAGTCGGCCATGGTCTGGGCCATTTGCGCTTGGGTTTGGCGCAGTTGCTCAGCTTGCACCTGCAACGCCAGGCAGCGATTTTTCAATTCACCCAGGCTGAGCACCTCAGCGGTCTCGGCGCTGGGTGCTGGGGTATTGGCTTCGGACACCGCAGCGCCGGGGCGGTGTTTGTCGATCAAACCGCGCGCCTTTTCCAACACCTGGGGAGCGTGCTCCATCACCTTGCCCCAAGGCACCACCTTGAGGGCGGCCATCCATGAAATCGCCATTGTTTGTGCTCCATTTAGACCCCCACTGTGGCCGGGTCAAGCCAGAGCTTACCCCCAGCGCCATGTCCCTGGGGCGCAACGGTCAGAAGGCTAATATGAGGCCCACCCCGTTGACCAGGCCAGACCCATGATGAACCCATCACCCCTGCAAGCCGTCGAGCATTTCTACGACTTCCACCCGATCAGCGCGGATCAAATATTCCAGGCGGTGGCAGCCCGTCAAATTGCCCGCGAGGACATCACCCAAGCCGTGCTGAGCGCACATGACCAAGACCATTACGGCGGCACCGAGGCGGTGGACCGCTTGATGGGTCTGGCGGCCATCACCGCAGATGACCATGTGCTCGATGTGTGCGCCGGCATGGGCGGGCCCGCGCGCTACATCGCTTGGAAAACCGGTTGCCGGGTGACTGGCTTGGATTTGACCGCCTCACGGGTGGCTGGTGCCCAAGCCTTGACCGAAGCCGCCCGATTGGTCGCACAGGTCGATTTTGTCCACGGCAATGCGCTGGAAATGCCTTTTGCGCCAGCCCAGTTCTCGTGTGTCATCGGCCAAGAAGCCTTTGCCCACATCCCCCACAAAAGCCAGCTCATCGCCGAGTGTGCCCGGGTGTTGAAGCCGGGAGGGCGCATGGTGTTTTCAGACATCATGAGCCACCAAACCCTGTCCGCGCCAGACGCCCAGCAGCTGTACGACGGCATGCGTTTTTCAGAAATCGCCACCTTGGCCGACTACCAGCAATGGTTTGAGCAAGTGGGCATGCGCTGGGTGCGCGCCATCGATCTGAGCGCGGAGTGGACGCGCATTTTGGTCGACCGCCACGCCATGTACCGGTCTTTGAAAGATGCCACCGTGGCCCGCTTGGGGCAGGCGCATTTCGACCGCTATGACGCGGCTTACGCCCATTTCGTGGGCTTGTACCAAAGCGGTGTTCTGTCGGGCGCCTGGGTGGTGGCGGCCAAAGACTGAACCGCAACGCCCACCATGCGCGCGCGCCACCATGTGTATGTGATCGAGTTGGACCCCGATGTGTGGCGCGAGCCCAAATTTCGCCGCGCCAACCCCGACTACGCGCCGCAACCCGGCAAGCCGTGTGTTTATGTGGGCATGACCGGTCTGGACCCCGACACCCGGTTTGACCAACACAAGGCCAACATCAAATCCAACCGCTTTGCCCACCAATATGGTTTGCGTTTGCTGCCCGCCATTTACCAATCTCTCAACCCCATGCCCTATGCCGATGCGCAGTTCATGGAAGTCGATCTGGCCATTCGCTTGCGTGAAGCCGGCTTTGGGGTGTGGCAAGCCTGAGGCCCGGGGGCTGTGCATGCCAAAATGTTCTCCACCCTATCCCTGAGCCGCACGCGCCGCCCTCGATGGCGAGCTTGGCGCCCCCTTTGGAAGACCACCATGCGCCTGCTTTGCACCCTCACCGCCTTGACCCTGGCTTGCGCCAGCGCTGGGGCCCAAACCTATCCCACCAAATCCATTCGCTGGGTGGTGCCCAGCACCCCCGGCGACGGCTCAGACGTGACCGGGCGCCTGATTGCCGACAAAATCGCCCGTGAACTGGGCCAAGCCGTGGTCATCGACAACAAGCCCGGCGCGGGCGGTGTGCTGGGCTCAGACGCGGTGGCCAAGTCAGCCGCCGACGGCTACACCATGATTGTGGGCAATGCCGGCTCGCATGGCGTCAACGCCGGCATCTACAGCAAGCTGCCCTACGATGTGGTGAAAGATTTTGTGCCCGTCGCCATGATTTGCACCACCCCGAATGTGATGGTGGTCAGCCCCAACACCAAGGCCAAAACCGTGGCCGAATTCATCGCCCTGGCCAAGGCCAACCCCGGCAAGTTCAACTATGCCTCGGGCGGCGTGGGCAGCTCAGCCCATTTGTCGGCCGAGCTGTTCAAAAGCCTGACCGGCACCGACATCACCCACATTCCCTACAAAGGTTCGTCGCCAGCGGTGGCCGCTTTGTTGGCGGACGAATCGCATTTGATGATTGGCAATTTACCCCCGTGGTCGGCACAGATCAAAGCCGGCAAGGTGCAGGCTCTGGCCGTCACCACGGCCAAGCGCCACCCCAGCCTGCCCGATGTGCCAGCATTGGCCGAGGCCTTGCCCGGTTTTGAAACCGTGGCCTGGTTTGGGGTGCTGGCGCCAGCGGCCACGCCCAAAGCGGTGGTGGATCGCATGAATGCCGTGATCAACCAAGCGCTGGAGCAAGCCGATGTGAAAGCGCGTTTGGCCACCCTGGCATGCGACCCCGCACCGGGCACGCCAGAGGCTTTTGCCCAACGCGTCAACACCGATGTGGCGCGCTGGAAAAAACTCGCCAGCGAGCGCAACATCCGCGCCGACTGAGCCCTCACCACCCCCATCAATTGATGAAACACACCAGGAGCACCGATGCGCGCCGTAGGATTTTTTGAATTCGGTGGACCCGAAGTTTTGCAACTCCTCGACCTGCCTGAAGGCCAACCCGGGCCGGGCCAGGTGCGGATTCGCGTCCATGCCGCCACCGTGAACCCGACCGACACCTTGCTGCGCAACGGCTCGCGCGCGCAGGCCTTGCGCGAGGTTTCACCGCCCCATGTGCCGGGCATGGATGTGGCGGGCGTGGTCGACGCGATTGGACCCAACACCGCCACCGATCTGGCCATGGGCGACAAGGTGATGGCCATGGTGGACAACCAGGGCAGCCACGGCGGTTATCGCGAAAGCATTGTGTTGTCGGCCGATGCGGTGGCGCGCATTCCCGAGGGCGTCAGCCTGATCGAAGCTGCGACCCTGCCCATGAATGGGCTCACCGCGCGCCAAACGCTCGACCAATTGGCGCTGCAACCGGGGCAGACCTTGGCCGTCACGGGGGCGGCCGGTTGTTATGGCGGCTATGTGATTCAACTGGCCAAGCAAGCGGGCCTGCATGTGATCGCTGACGCCAGCCCCGCAGATGTGGCGCTGGTGCGCTCTTTTGGAGCCGATACCGTGGTGCCACGTGGCCAGGACATCGCGGCGCAAATCCGCCAAGTGGTACCCAACGGGGTCGACGGCTTGGCCGATGGCTCTTTCCAATGTGAGTTGACGCTGGGCGCGGTGCGCGACGGCGGGGGTTATGCCTCGGTGCGTGGCTGGTCCATGGCGCAGCGCGGCATCGTGTGCCATGCCACCTGGGTGCGCCAATACAACCACCGCGCTGATTTGTTGCGCCAATTGCGCCAATGTGTCCATGACGGGGTGATCACCCTGCGCGTGGCCGACACCTATGCGCCTGCGCAAGCCAGCGAGGCGCACCGGCGCCTCGAAGCCGGTGGCACCCGGGGTCGCTTGGTGATTGTTTTTTAAATAGCGCCCAGCCCCATCACGCCGGGCCATCCAACGAATGGGGCGCTCGCCACTGCTGCAGCGCCCATTGGCGTTGGCGCTCGCGGGCGTTGTGTTTTCTGTCCTCAGAGGTGCTGGCATGGCAATGGGCACAGCTCACCCCCAATTCAAACCAGGGTGACTTTTGGTCTTCTTCGTTCAAGGTGTGGCGGCAATTGCGGCACAGGCCCAGCCCACCGGGCTGCAAGCCATGGCCGACAGAAACGCGCTCATCAAACACAAAGCACTCTCCCTGCCAACGGCTTTGTTCAACCGGTGTTTGGGCCAAATATTCCAAAATACCGCCTTGCAAATGGAACACCTCGGCAAAGCCCATTTGGCGCAGCAAGGCGGTGGATTTTTCGCAGCGGATGCCACCGGTGCAAAACATCGCCACTTTGGGTTTTGAGCCATCCTTGGCTTGCACAGCGGGCGACCGCGACAACCAATCGGGCAATTGGGAAAAGTTGTCGATGTGGGGGTTGATCGCCCCCTCAAACGTACCCAGCGCCACCTCATAGTCGTTGCGGGTGTCGATCAGCACCACTTCCGGGTCGGCGATCAAGGCGTTCCAATCTTTGGGGGCCACATAGGTCCCCGCCATCTGGGCCGGGTCAATGCCGGTCACCCCCATGGTGACGATTTCTTTTTTCAAGCGCACCTTCATGCGGTGGTAAGGGGCATGCTCGGCCCATGATGTGCGAGGCACCAGGTCGGCCAAGCGCGGGTCTTGCCGCAGATGGTCCAGCACCGCTTGCACATCCGCGGCGGCACCCGACAAACCCCCATTGATGCCCTCGGGGGCCAGCAACACCAAGCCCTTGACGCGGTGGGCCTGGCACACGGCCTGCAATGGCGCTTGCAAAGCGGCATGGTCAGGCAAAGCAACAAACTTGTAAAACGATGCGGTGAAAAACCGATGGGTGGTGCCGCCAGCGGATGCGTCCATGAGCTGCACCTTATGCCAACAACCCAGCCACGGCACAACGCGCCGCGGCCAAATCCCACCCCGCCCATCCGCAGTTTTTAAAAAACACGGTTGACCCCGCTGTCGCGCCCCTGCTGGGTTGCAGGCTGTGGCGAACCACATCGCCCAAAGTGGGTAGCGCGCGCACATCGATGCCGGCTTGCAACAAATCGCCCGCTTCGTGGTCGGCGTCGCGGGTGTCGACCACCAAGCGCGCGTCCTGCGCCAGCGCTTGGCACACGGGTATGG
>JBEDFU010000258.1:0-4900 GCA_041174965.1 Pseudomonadota bacterium
GCTTCACACTGACGCCCTGGAAACATCTGCGGTCACGACCGCCACCACAGAATGGTCTCAGCAGCGCCCCCCGAAAGCCAAACGCTCGGAACCTCCGACACCAACGCGCGCACCCGAGCCAGGGCCGAATGTGGTTCTGTACTTGGAAAAATCGATGCCTAGCCCCATCAGCAAAACAGCTGACAAGGGCTCACCAACGGCCAAAACCGAACCCAAACCCAAGAAAAAGGCCCCCAGCGGTCCGGCCAAGCTGTTTGTGCTCGACACCAATGTGTTGATGCACGACCCCATGTGCTTGTTTCGATTCGAAGAGCACGATGTTTTTCTGCCCATGATTGTTCTGGAGGAACTCGATGGGCACAAAAAAGGCATGACCGAAGTGGCCCGCAATGCGCGCCAAACCAGCCGCAGCCTGGACAGCTTGGCCGCCCATCCCGGTGCGGACATGGCGGTGGGCTTGGCGCTCAACAGCACAGGGCACAAAGAAGTGGGTGGGCGTTTGTTTTTCCAGACCAGTCACCTAGAAGTTTCTTTGCCCAGCAGCCTGCCCCAAGGCAAAGCAGACAACCAAATTCTGGGGGTGGTCGAGGCCCTGCGCAAATTGCATGCACCGCGCGAAGTGGTGCTGGTGTCCAAAGACATCAACATGCGCGTCAAAGCGCGTGCCTTGGGCTTGGCGGCAGAAGACTACCAAAACGACAAGACCCTTGAAGATGGCGATCTGCTTTATTCAGGCGCATTGAGCCTGAGTGAAGATTTTTGGGTCAAGCATGCCAAAAACATTGAAAGCTGGCAAAGCGCCAGCCACACCTTCTACCGGGTGAGCGGCCCCATCGTGCCGAGTTTGCACATCAACCAGTTCGTTTACTTTGAGTCCCCTGGCGAGCCCAGCATGTACGCCCGGGTCACCGAGGTGCGGGGGAAAACCGCCACCCTCAAAACCTTGAAAGACTTCACCCACCCGAAAAATGCGGTATGGGGCATCAATGCGCGCAACCGCGAGCAAAACTTTGCCATCAACCTGTTGATGGACCCTGAGATTGACTTTGTCACCCTGACCGGCACCGCTGGCACCGGCAAGACCTTGCTGGCGCTGGCCACCGGCCTGACCCAGGTGTTGGACGAGCGCCGTTACACCGAGATCATCATGACCCGCGCCACCGTCAGTGTGGGTGAAGACATTGGTTTTTTACCGGGTACCGAAGAAGAAAAAATGGGCCCCTGGATGGGCGCCTTGGACGACAACCTTGAAGCCCTGGCCAAAACCGAAACCTCGGCCGGTGAATGGGGCCGCGCCGCCACCAACGAATTGATCCGCAGCCGCATCAAGATCAAGAGCATGAACTTCATGCGCGGGCGCACCTTCATGAACAAAATCGTGATCATCGATGAGGCGCAAAACCTGACGCCCAAGCAAATGAAAACCTTGATCACCCGTGCCGGCCCTGGCACCAAGATCATTTGCATGGGCAATTTGGCCCAAATCGACACGCCTTACCTGACGGAAGGCTCGTCGGGCCTGACCTTTGCCGTGGATCGGTTCAAAGGTTGGCCCCATGGCGGACACATCACCTTGGCCCGTGGTGAGCGCTCTCGCTTGGCCGACTTTGCCAGCGACGCGCTCTGATGAGCCATGGCGACTTCAATAGTCGCCGTTGGAGCTGGCCGCGTAAGACTCGAATTTGGTGATGTGCTTGAGGAAGGTCAGCTTGACTGTGCCCGTCGGGCCATTGCGCTGCTTGGCGATAATGACCTCGGCCACACCCGGCTCTTTGGAGTCCTTGTTGTAATAGTCATCGCGGTAGATGAACATGATGACGTCGGCATCTTGCTCAATGGCGCCAGACTCGCGCAAATCGCTCATCATAGGCCGCTTGTCGGTGCGGGTCTCGACACTGCGGTTGAGCTGCGACAAAGCCAACACCGGGCATTGCAACTCTTTGGCCAGCATTTTCAAACCGCGCGAAATCTCACCCAGTTCGGTGGCCCGGTTGTCGGATTCATTGCTAGAGCCAGACATCAGCTGCAAATAATCGACCACGATCAGGCCCATCTTGCCGCACTGGCGCGCCAGCCGTCGGGCATTGGCGCGCAGCTCGCTGGTGTTCAGGCCAGGCGTCTCATCAATGTGCAAGGACACATCGCGCAAACGCTCAATGGCCTCGGTCAAGCGCGGCCACTCCTCGTCGGTGAGCTTGCCGGTGCGCAAATGGGTTTGGTCAATGCGGCCGATGGAGCCCACAATGCGCACCGCCAACTGGCTGGCGCCCATCTCCATGGAGAACACCGCCACCGGCAATTGCTCTTGCAAAGCCACATGCTCAGCGATGTTGATCGCCAACGCGGTTTTGCCCATGGAGGGACGGGCCGCCAACACCACCAGATCGCCGGGCTGCAAGCCCGAGGTCATGCGGTCAAAATCATAAAAACCAGTGGGCACGCCGGTGATGTCATTCGGGTTATCGGCCATCTCCTGGACACGGTCCATCAAGCTCACGACCAAGGTGTTCATGGCCTGAAAGCCTTGGCGCATGCGCGAACCCTCTTCGCCAATGCTGAAGACTTTTTGTTCGGCCTCATCAAGGATTTGCGAAACCTGCTTGCCCTGCGGGTTGAAAGCCTGGGTGGCGATTTCATCGCTGACCGACACCAGTTTGCGCAAAATCGAACGCTCCCGCACGATTTCCGCATAGCGGCGGATGTTGCTGGCACTGGGCACATACTGAGCCAAGGCATTGAGGTACGCCAAGCCCCCAATCTCCTCGGCCTTGCCCACCCCTTGCAAATGCTCAAACACCGTGATCACATCGGCCGGCCGGCTGGTGTTGATCAAAGCCGTCAAAGAGGCAAATATTTGGCGGTGCTCGTAGCGGTAAAAATCCCCGTCTTGCAGCATGTCGCCAATCCGGTCCCAGGCTGAGTTGTCCAGCAAAAGCCCACCCAACACACTGGACTCGGCCTCGATGGAGTGCGGCGGAATGCGCAACTGCGCCACTTGCCGGTCTTTGCTGGACAGTTCTTCGATGCTGGAAAAAACAGCTGACATGAAATTCCTTCTAAAGCACGATCGTATAGCCAGTGTGTCGCGCTGTCACGGTACAAGTCTGTGCATAAGTGGTGCACAGACGGGGGACAAGCCAAGCCCAGAATTCGAAAGTATGCACACTGGCCCTCCATGCCCACGCAAACGGGCAAGACCTCAAACCACCCGTATTGATGCGCATCTGAGCGCCAAAAGTGCAAAAGCCGTTGCAAGCAACGGCTTTTGCGTTCTGTTCGGCCAGATCAGGCAGTTTCGCCGTACACCGACACGTTGACTTCCACCACCACATCGGTGTGCAAAGACACGCTGACTGCAGAGTCGCCGACCACCTTGATGGGGCCATGGGGCATGCGCACCTGGGCTTTGGTGAGGGTGTAGCCGGCTTTGACCAGCTCTTCGGCGATGTCGAAATTGGTCACCGAGCCAAACAAGCGGCCATCCACACCTGCCTTTTGGGTCAGCTTGACGGTGGTGCCCGCCAACTTTTCACCAGCCGCTTGGGCTTGGGCCAACTTTTCAGCAGCCGCCTTTTCCAGATCAGCGCGGCGCACTTCAAACTCTTTGATGGCGTCTGCGGTGGCGCGGCGAGCGCGGCCCGAAGGGATCAAGAAATTACGGGCATAACCGTCTTTGACCTTGACGACTTCACCCAGATTGCCAAGGTTCACCACCTTGTCGAGCAATATGATTTGCATGATGTGTTCCCTTAGATTTTGTGTTGGTCGCTATAGGGCAACATGGCCAAAAAGCGGGCACGCTTGATGGCGGTGTTGAGTTGGCGTTGGTAAATGGCCCGGGTGCCGGTCAGGCGTGCGGGAATGATTTTTCCGTTTTCGGCAATGAAGTCGCGCAAGGTGTCGACATCTTTGTAGTCAATCTCTTCCACGCCAGCAACCGTGAAACGGCAAAAGCGCTTGCGCTTGAACAGCAGGGACTGGGTGTTGCGCTTGGGGCGCTTGTCTTTGTTGAATTTCTTGAACGTGGCCATGGCTTGGGCCTCCTATGTGTTGGGCTGAAAATCTTGCAAATGAAAAACAGGGTGCTTGGCGTTGCGGGTGGTGGCCAAAAAGCCTTTGAACAACCAGCAACTGTCGAGGGCTTGGTGGCCAATGCGTTCGGCCATCAGGCCCACCGCAATGGTTTTGACAGAGGTTTTGACGGTTCGCGGGGTTCCGGCTTCTTGCTGCTCTGACTCGTGTTCGAGTCGCAATTCCAAAACTGGCAATCCCGCTGGGGTGTACCGCAAAGGACTGACCTCTGCGATGCGTGCCGTCAAAACCAACTGGTTCACACCCAGCCGATCGACCTCAGGCAGAAAAGTCCGCTTGCTGGGCCTTGCGGGCCTCTTCGCGTTCCACACTCTTCATCATCGAGGAAGGACCAGTATCGGCCTTCTTCTTTTGAACGGTGAGGTGGCGCAGCACAGCGTCATTGAACTTGAACGCATGTTCGATTTCTGCCATCACCGCTTGGCTGGCTTCGATGTTGATGCACAGGTAATGCGCCTTGGCCAGTTTGTTGATCATGTAAGTCAGCTGACGCCGACCCCAGTCCTCAACCCGGTGGATCACGCCGCCGCCAGCGGTGATCATGCCTTTGTAGCGCTCCAGCATGGCTGGAACTTGTTCGCTCTGATCCGGATGGATGAGCAAGATGATTTCATAATGACGCATGCAGACTCCTTGTGGATGAAGCCGCCCCCAGCGTCTGATGGGGTGCAGCAAGGCGAAGCCTAAGATTATAGCCTGAAGATCACAGTCCCGGATAGCTGTTGGACGGGCCCGACGTTGAAGCCTGCGAACGCTGGTTTTGGTTGATCAAGCGCTGAGGGATAAGCCAGGTGGCAAGCACCATGAC
>JBEDFU010000259.1:0-9172 GCA_041174965.1 Pseudomonadota bacterium
GGAAGGGGCCAGGGGTATACCGGCGCATGTGACAACACACCTGAAGGCGCTTGGCCCCAGGCACGGGCGGCCAAACTGCGGTAACGGGCGACAGCGTGGATGGTTTTTTCCATCGGTACGCTGCGCGAAAGCAGGTAACGCACAGGCCACTCATAAGCACACCAATCACTGGCGTTGGCATAGGTCACGCTGTAGCCGCCTGGGGCCAATCGCGCCCCGCGCGCCACCCGGGCCGACTTGATCAGACCTTGAAAATCAATCACCACGTCGTAGGCCTGTTGGTGCAAGTCCGCCCAAAATGCCTTCCACCCTTGGCGCGACTCAGCAGACCAAGGGGCGCGGCGCCAACGCCGCTGGGCAATGGGGATGACCCGCGCAATGCTGGGCACCGACCGCAAGAGGTCGGCAAAGGCTTCTTCGACCACCCAGTCGATTTGCGCCTGCGGGTGCAGGGCTCGGATGTCGTGCAAAACGGGCAGGGTTTGGATCACGTCGCCCAGCGAAGACAGCTTGACGACCAACACCCTCAATGCGCTGACTCCGTGACGGCAGCATCGGGTTTCACCGCCGTGAGCAAGGCCATCATGTCGCCCTGGATGCGCGCCAAAGCAGCCGGTGTTTGGCCCTCAAAGCGCAGCACCAACACCGGGGTGGTGTTGGATGCGCGGATCAGGCCAAATCCGTCCGCCCAATCCACCCGCACGCCGTCGATGCCCGAGACACTGGGCGCATCCACCCCTGGGTGCTGGGGCAAGCGTCCGGCTTGCACCGCTTCGAGCAAGGCCTGGGCCACTCGGTGGGGCTCGCCTTCGGCGCAGGGCACGTTCAACTCAGGTGTGGAGTGGCTGGTGGGCAAGGCCAAAAGTACCGCATTGGCGTCTGACGATCGGCTCAAAATCTCTAACAAACGGCATCCGGCGTACGTGCCATCGTCAAAGCCAAACCAGCGCTCTTTGAAAAAGATGTGGCCGCTCATCTCACCGCCCAAAGGCGAGTCGATTTCTTTCATCTTGGCTTTGATCAAGGAATGCCCGGTGCGGTACATCAGGGGCTCACCGCCGGCCGCGCGAATGGCTGGGGCCAAACGTTGCGAGCATTTCACGTCGTAGACGATGGTGCCTCCGGGCACGCGTGAGAGCACATCTTGGGCAAACAACTGCATTTGCCGATCGGGATAGATGTTTTGGCCATCGCAGGTGACGATGCCCAAGCGGTCGCCGTCACCATCAAAGGCCAGGCCAAGCTCAGCGCCCGTGCTGGCCAGGGCGGCGATCAGGTCTTTCAGATTTTCAGGTTTGCTCGGGTCGGGGTGGTGGTTGGGAAACTGCCCATCGACCTCGCTGAACAATTCGATAACCTCGCAGCCCAAGGCACGAAAAATCCCAGGCGCTGAAGCACCCGCCACGCCATTGCCACTGTCGATCACGATCTTCATGGGCCGAGACAAACGCACATCACCTAGGATGCGATCGCTATAAGGCTTGAGGATGTTCATCAAGCGCACCTGGCCGCCCGCTTGGAGGGCCCAGCTTTCATCGGTCATGATGCGACGCAGGGCTTGGATGTCTTCACCATAGATGGCGCGCCCAGCCAAAACCATTTTGAAACCGTTGTAATCCTTGGGGTTGTGGCTGCCGGTGACTTGGATGCCACTGCGGCACAGCGTGTGCGCGGCGAAATACAACATGGGGGTGGTGACCATGCCCACGTCGATCACCTGCAAACCCACATCGACCAAGCCTTGCACCAGGGCTGCGCTCAAGCTGGGCGAACTCCAGCGGCCGTCACAACCCACGGCCACCGTGGTCTCCCCACAAGCCAGCGCTTGGTGGCCAAAGGCCCGACCCAAAGCACGGGCAAAGTCAGGGTTCAAGGCGTTGGGTACCAGGCCCCGAATGTCATAGGCTTTGAAGGCGTGGGGGTCGGTTTTCATGGGCGCGATTGTAAGAGGCAGGCCTGCCCCACCTCAGGGCTCCACACCCTGTGCCACCAGGCCTGAAGCTCGGCCATGTGACCGCTATCATGGCCCACTTGTGAACACACCACCCTTGCGCAGTTGGCTGCCGTCCTTTCTTCTCCTGTCCATGATCTGGGGCTCCTCGTTTGTGTTCATGCGCTGGGGCTCTGAGTTTTTTGGGCCCATCCCCACCGCATGCCTGCGGGTGGGCCTGGCCACGCTGGTGTTGCTTCCGGTGATTTATGCCAAAGGCCTGTTCGCTGAAATGCGGCTTCATTGGCGCAACACCTTCTTCATGGGCTGCATCAACTCTGCCATTCCGTTTGCATTGTTGGGTTATGCCGTGCATGAAATGAGCACCGGTCTGGCCTCCATCTTGAACGCCAGCACACCCTTGTTTGGCGGTTTGCTGGCTTGGCTTTGGCTGAAAGACCGACCGACTTCATCCCGCTGGCTGGGCCTGACCATTGGTTTTTTGGGCGTAGCGGTGTTGACCCTGGGCCGCGATCCGGCTGCCCCGGTGAGTGAACAAGCCTCCACCTGGGGCATTGTGGCCATTTTGATGGCGACTTTTTTTTACGGCTTGGCCGCCTGCTTTGCCCAACGCCATTTGCGCGCGGTGTCTGCATTGACCACCGCTTGCGGCAGCTTGATGGGGGCCACCGTCTTATTGGCACTCCCCACCTGGTGGCTGTGGCCAGCCCAAATGCCGCCCTGGCATGCATGGGCCAGCATTGCAGCCCTGAGCATCGTGTGCACCGCAGCCGCCTATGCGCTGTACTTCAAACTGAACACCCAAATTGGGGCCACCAAAGCCATGTCGGTGACCTATTTGATCCCGGTATTTGCCAGCCTGCTGGGGGCCGTGCTGTTTGATGAAAGTTTGAGCTTGGTGCACTTGCTCAGCGGTGCCATCATTTTGGTGGGCACGGCATTGGCCAGTGGCTTGTTGGTCTGGCCCAAAAGCAAATAAAGGGGGGCAGCTTGCCCACCCAACCCATCCACACACGAATATTCAAGTGGGGTTGCGCATCGGAACCCGTGCTTCGGCCTGAGCCACGGCTTCTTGGGCATCCACGGCCATGAAATCGGCACCAACGGTGTCCACATATTCAGGGTGAGCCAACATCAACGGCCCACCCACCATCACCTGCAGCGCCGGGTTGCGAGAGGCCAAGCGCAAGGCTTTGATCAATTCGGTCAAAGCATCCAGGTGGTCAGAATAGGCCACCGACAAACCGACCAAATCAATCCATTCGTGTTGAACCGCATGCAACATGTCGCTGGACTGCGACAACAACTCCCCACTCACCCGCCAACCGGAACGCCTGAAAAACTCTGACACCATGAACAGGCCCAGGTTGTGCGCCGAGCCCGGCGTGGGCACCAGCATGACCTCACGCCCGTGTGACTGTTCTTGGGCCACGCTTTGAAACGTGGGGCTGAGTTCGTACATGACTTGCTTGATGCGCCACAAACCCACCGTGACATCGGTGAAACTGCATTCATCGCGCTCCCACATTTCACCCAGGGTGCGCGCCACCGGCGTGAGCACATGCAAATACACCGTTTCCAAAGCCACGCCTTGGGCGTGAATGGCTTGAACATAGGCCAGCATATCGGCAGTGTCGTTGGTCAAGGCCATTTGCACCAAGGGTTGCACCACACTGGGGGGCACATCGTTGTCACTGACGGATGGACGCTTATCGGGCCCGGCATCGCTGTGGGCATGGGCCTGCAACAAACGCGGCAAAACCTCTTTTTCAAGGGTGTTGAGCAACCAGCTCAGCCCACCTTGGGCATTGGCGGTCATACCCCCGGACACAGAGGCCATGGGCACCACACCGTCGGACCAACAATGGGCGTCCCCCAAGCTGGGGGCATGGGGCGTGAGACTGCGCCGGCTCATGTGCAAGCCAAACTCATGCGCTTGAACGCATACACCGCAGTGCCAGATTCAGGGGTCAATAAATGGTCCATCTGTCAGCTCTCTCTTTGAAATTTCCAAAAGAAACAGTGGACACCTGGCTTTAGCCAACCAGTTTGTGCATCACCGACGGTTTGAATGCATAAAAATCAACGTCATGACCGAGCCCTGTGCCAAACCACCTGAGGCCTCCAAATGCCTTGGAGGTAAACATCACCCGTCGGTTTTAAATCCGCAGCCGCATTGCGTCAAGCGATGGTTTTGGAAATCAGGGAAAGCCATTACTTTTTGTACAAATCACCCGCCGGGCAAAGGCAGACAAACCACACCGGAGGCACTTTTGAAGGGCCGCTTCATGGCGGACACCCAGGATAAAGTGCCGTTTTTTTCGCGATGAAAAGCTGATGGCGCAGAAATCTTGAACGGCTAAAACCAAGAAAAAAGCCGTTGTAAAAACAACGGCTTTTCCATTTTGGCGGAGTGGACGGGGCTCGAACCCGCGACCCCCGGCGTGACAGGCCGGTATTCTAACCAACTGAACTACCACTCCTGGTAGGTGCTTCTTGCGTTGCGCTTTGCACGCAACCAAGTGAAGACAACTTGGCGACCCTACGGGGATTCGAACCCCGGTACTCACCGTGAAAGGGTGATGTCCTAGGCCTCTAGACGATAGGGTCAAAACCTGGACGCTTCGATACGACTGGTGGAGGTAAGCGGGATCGAACCGCTGACCTCTTGCATGCCATGCAAGCGCTCTCCCAGCTGAGCTATACCCCCGTGGTGGTATCGAAGAGCGAAATTATAGCCCGAAATTGTGGACCTTCTGCAGCCTTTGTAAAACACGCTCACGGGTGAACAAAGTGATCACCGCATCCAGCGATGGGGTTTGCGCTTGGCCGCACAACAAGACCCGCACTGGCATGGCCAATTGGGGCATTTTGATGCCCGCTTGAGCGAGCACGGGTTTGATTTGAGCCGCCACCTCCGAAGAGGTCCATTCGCAATGCGCCAGTGATTGGGCAAAGGCGTCAATGGCTTGGCGCACCACCGGGCTGAGCATGGGTTGCAAGGTGTCCGCGTCGACGTTCACATCACTGTAAAAAACCGCGGCCCAATCGGCCAAAGCCACGGTGGTGTCACAACGGTCTTTGAACAAGGCGCAAATGCCTGCCAAGTTTTGGTCTGGTGCCAGGCCACGCTGGGCCAATCGGGGGCGCACGATTTCTGCCAAGGCCTCTGGCTCCATGGCCTTCAAATGTTGGGCGTTGACCCAGCGCAGTTTGGCTTCGTCAAATTGAGCGGCGCTTTTGCCCAAGTGGTCGAGGTTGAACCAATCCAAAAACTGCGCGCGGCTGAAAATTTCATCGTCGCCGTGGCTCCAACCCAGGCGGGCCAAGTAATTGATCATGGCGTCGGGCAAATAGCCCTCGTCACGGTACTGGGTGACCGGCTTGGCACCGTTGCGCTTGCTCATTTTTTCGCCGGCCTCATTGAGCACCGTGGGCAAATGGGCATACACCGGTGGCTCTGCACCCAGCGCGCGAAAGATGTTGATCTGGCGCGGGGTGTTGTTGACGTGGTCGTCACCGCGAATGACATGCGTGATGGCCATGTCAATGTCATCCACCACCACGCAAAAGTTGTAGGTGGGGGTGCCGTCGGGTCGGGCGATCACCAAATCATCGAGTTCCGCATTGCTGATTTCGATGCGCCCTTTGACTTTGTCTTCCCACACCACCGCGCCTTCGAGCGGGTTGCGAAAGCGCAGCACGGGCTGAACCCCTGTAGGCACGGGTGGCAGCGTTTTCCCAGGCTCCGGGCGCCAGGTGCCGTCATAGCGGGGCTTAAGCTTTTGCGCCATTTGGCGCTCGCGCATGGCGTCCAACTCGGCCACGCTGGTGTAGCAGGGGTAGACCAGGCCATCGGCTTGCATTTGCGCCAGCACAGCGCGGTAACGGTCCATGCGCTGCATTTGGTAATAAGGGCCTTCGTCGGTGTCCAAACCCAACCAAGCCATGCCTTCCAAGATCACATCCACGGCAGCCTGTGAAGAGCGATCGAGGTCGGTGTCTTCGATGCGCAAAATGAAGTCGCCCCCGTTGGGGTGGTGCTTTGAGCGAGCAAATGCCCAGGGGTACAGGGCCGAGCGGATGTTGCCCAAGTGGATAAAGCCCGTGGGAGACGGGGCGAAACGGGTGCGAACGCGAGTGGTCATGGGGTCAAAGTCTTTGCATCAAATGAATAAACGCTCACAAGGATCACACCCGCGTCCAACGCGGGCTCGCTCACAAGCTGTCGAGACCGCGGGCCAAGTCGGCCTGGATGTCGGTCATGTGCTCCAAGCCCACAGCCACACGCACCAAGCCCTGGCCGATCCCAGCGGATTGCCGTTGGGCCTCTGACAAACGGCCATGTGAGGTGCTGGCCGGGTGGGCCACCAGGGTTTTGACATCGCCCAAGTTGGTCGACAAAGACAGGGTTTGCATGCTGTCCATCACATGGAAGGCCCGGGCTCGGGCTTGCTCGGGGTCAGCGGCCTTGAGCACAAAGGACAACACCGCGCCACCCGAACCCGATTGCTGGGCCATGGCCAAGGCATGCTGGGGATGGCTGGCCAGACCGGGGTAGAGCACGCGTTCAATGGCGGGATGGCCCTCCAGCCACTGGGCCAAGCGCAGGGCTTGATCGGACTGGGCTTGCATGCGGATGTTGAGGGTTTCCATGCCCTTCAAAATCACCCAGGCATTGAAGGGAGCCAGGGTCATGCCAGCACTGCGCATGACCGGACCAAACACGTCGTTGACCAGCGCTTTGGTGCCGCACAGGGCGCCCGCCATGACACGGCCTTGGCCGTCCAGGTACTTGGTGCCCGAATGAACGATCAGGTCTGCCCCCATTTCCACGGGACGCTGAAACACCGGCGTGGCGAAACAATTGTCCACCGCGAACAAGGCGCCAGCGCGGTGCGCCACATCGGCCAAGGCGGCGATGTCGCAAACCTCGGTCAGCGGATTGGTCGGGGTTTCGGCAAATAGCAGGCGGGTATTGGGCTTGACCGCCGCCTGCCACTCACCGACATCGGTTTGCGACACAAAGGTCGACTGCACGCCAAACTTGGCAAACTCGCCGCCAATCAGTTTGATGGTGGAACCAAACATCGAGTGCGAACAAATGACATGGTCGCCGCTTTTGAGCAAGCCCATGCACATGAGCAAAATGGCGCCCATGCCGGAGGCTGTGCCAATGCAAGCTTCAGTCCCCTCCAAAGCGGCCAAGCGTTGCTCCATGCTGCTGACGGTGGGGTTGCCCAAGCGGGCATAGGTATAGCCCTCTTCTTCGCCCGCAAACCGACGCGCCGCGGTGGCCGCATCGGGCTGCACATAACCACTGGTGAGGTAAAGCGCTTCCGAGTTTTCGCCATACTGGCTGCGCGCCACAGCGGCACGCACCGACTGGGTGTCACGGTGTAAATCGGATGAAGATGTTTTTTCAGACATGGGTCAAGCGGTGGCTGGGTTGGGCAGGGTCAGGCGTGAGCCATCTGTGTCGTTTTCATCTTGGGCGCTGCGCTGAGCGCCCATGCGGGCAATGTCGGCGGCGGTGATGTCGCCAGTGACATACACCCCATCAAAGCAGGAAGCGTCAAAGCCTTGGATGCTGGAGGGGTTGGAAGCCGCATTGCGCACCGCCGTTTTCATGCCTTCCACGTCTTGGTAGATCAAAGCGTCACAGCCGATCATGACCCGGACTTCTTCCACCGTGCGGTTATAGGCCACCAATTCATCAGGGGTGGGCATGTCGATGCCATAAACATTGGGGTAGCGAACAGGTGGCGCAGCACTGGCCATGTACACCTTGCGGGCGCCAGCGTCGCGGGCCATTTGGACAATTTCGCGGCTGGTGGTGCCACGCACAATGGAGTCGTCCACCAGCAGCACGTTGCGGCCCTTGAACTCGCTCACGATGGCATTGAGTTTTTGGCGCACAGACCGTTTGCGAACAGCTTGTCCAGGCATGATGAAGGTGCGACCCACGTAGCGGTTTTTCACAAAACCCTCGCGGTAGGGCAAGCCCAACAAATGCGCCAACTGTGTGGCGCTGGGGCGGCTGGACTCGGGGATTGGGATCACCACATCGATCTCATTGGGTGGCACGGTGGAGATGACCCGTTTGGCCAAGGTTTCACCCAAATTCAAACGTGCTTGATAAACCGATATGCCGTCCAACACCGAATCAGGCCGGGCCAAGTAGACGAACTCAAAAATACACGGGCTCAGCATCGGTGCATCGGCACAAACCTGGGCGTGCACCTGACCTTGCAGGTCAATGAAAACGGCTTCGCCGGGTGCGATGTTGCGTTCAAAATGATGGCCCGTGCCCTCCAAAGCCACCGATTCACTGGCCAACATGACCGTGCCATCGGCACTGCGCCCCATGCACAAAGGACGGATGCCGCAGGGGTCGCGAAAGGCCAACAAACCATGCCCCGCGATCATGGCTATCACCGCATAAGAGCCTCGGATGCGCTTTTGCACACCGCGCACAGCCGCAAAAACCTGCTCAGCAGACAAGGAAAAACCGCGGGTGGTGTGCTCCAACTCGTGGGCCAATACATTCAGCAACACTTCAGAGTCGCTCTCGGTATTGATGTGGCGGTGATCGGCGGAGAACAACTCCGACTTGAGGGCCTGGGCATTGGTCAAGTTGCCGTTGTGCACCAACACCAAACCAAAGGGGGCATTCACATAAAAGGGTTGGGCTTCTTCTTCGCTGTAGGCGTTGCCTGCGGTGGGATAGCGCACTTGGCCCAAACCTATCGGGCCCGGCAAGGCGCGCATGTTGCGGGTGCGGAAAACATCCCGGACCATGCCTTTGGCCTTGTGCATGAAGAACTTGCGCTCCAATTGGGTGACGATGCCCGCCGCGTCTTGGCCACGATGTTGCAGCAGCAACAAAGCGTCATAAATCAACTGGTTCACAGGTGCGTTGCTGGCAACGCCGACGATTCCACACATCAGGTCAGGTACTTTCCAAATTCAGCGGGCAACAAGGGTTTGGCCCAATCCAAAAACCGTGACAGCACGGGACCGCTGTATGCGTCTTGCCACCATGGGCCATTTTGCACAGGCGTCATGGACAGCGCTGCAGTGGCTGCCAAGAGCAACACCAGGGCGCGCAAAATTCCGAACATGCCCCCCAAACCCCGGTCGACCCAGCCCAAACCCACCACCGTGATCACGGCCTTGACCAACCACAGCACGATCGCCACACCCATCAAGACCAGCAAC
>JBEDFU010000260.1:0-12128 GCA_041174965.1 Pseudomonadota bacterium
TCGGCGGCGAGGTTTTCGCCGTTGAGCACCTTCAAGGTCTTGGTGCGCTCGATCAGCTTGGGCATGATGCGCTCGCCCACATCACCGACCAACACAGCGACCGAAATGGCCATGCAGCGCTCGCCGGCCGAACCGTAAGCGCTGCCAATCAGGGCGTCGACCACTTGGTCCATGTCGGCGTCGGGCATGACCACCATGTGGTTTTTCGCGCCGCCCAAAGCCTGTACCCGCTTGCCGTGGTGGGCGCCGGTTTCATAAATATAGTTAGCGATCGGTGTCGAGCCGACAAAGCTCACCGCCTTGACATCGGGGTGCACCAGCAGCGCATCCACCGCTTCTTTGTCGCCTTGCACCACGTTGAACACGCCGTCGGGTAAACCGGCTTGTTGGAGTAAATCAGCCATCATCAGCGCCGGTGTGGGGTCAATGGGGCTGGGCTTCAACACGAAGGTGTTGCCTGCCGCAATGGCCACGGGGAACATCCACATGGGCACCATGACGGGGAAGTTGAACGGCGTGATGCCCGCCACCACGCCGAGGGGTTGGCGCAGGGTCCAGTTATCGATGCCGGTGGAGACTTGCTCGGTGTAGTCGCCTTTCAATAGCTGGGGGATGCCGCAAGCAAATTCCACAATTTCAATGCCGCGGGTGACCTCGCCTTGTGCGTCGGTGAACACCTTGCCGTGTTCGGCAGTGATGGCGTGGGCCAGGGCGTCGCGGTGCTGGTTGACCAACTCTAAAAACTTGAACATCACGCGGGAGCGGCGCAGCGGGGGCAAATCGGACCAGGCCGGAAAAGCCGCTTGGGCGGCTGCCACGGCTTGGTTGACATCGGCGGCCGACCCCAAAACCACTTCGGCGCTGACCGCGCCGGTGGCCGGGTTGGTCACGGCTTGGCGCCGCTGGCCTTGGCCCGCGTCAGCCTTGCCGTGGATGTGATGGGTGATGGTGCTCATGGTGTTCCTGTTGAATGAGGTGGGTTGAAAGGGGGCGCTCAGCGCCCGCCAGCGGCTTCGATGATGCCACCAGTGGAGTAACTGGATTTTTCGCTCAGCAACCAGAGGATGGCCTGGGCCACTTCCTCGGCAGTGCCAGGCCGTTGCATGGGGATTTGGGGGGCCAGCAATTGGGCGCGGCCCGGTTGGCCGCCGCTGGCGTGGATGTCGGTGTCGATGATGCCCGGTCGCACCGCATTCACGCGAATGCCGTCACTGGCCAGCTCGCGTGCCAAGCCCACGGTGAAGCTTTCAATCGCCCCTTTGCTGGCGGCATAGTCCACATACTGGCCAGCCCCGCCCAGTCGGGCGGCCACGCTGCTGAGGTTGACGATGGACCCGCCTGGCCCGCCGTGTTGGGTGGACATGCGCCGAATGGCCTCGCGTGCGCAGACCATGGAGCCGATCACATTGATGCGCATCATGCGCTCCAACCGCTGCACGCTCATGGCCTCGACCCGTTGGGCTTGGTCGACCACACCCGCCGAGTTGACCAAGCCCGCCCAGCGCCCCCCCCAAGCGGGCAGGGCTTGATCGATTTGCGCAAACATGGCCATCACCTGGGCTTCATCGCCCACATCGGCTTGCGCCGCCAAGGCCAGGCCGCCAGCGGCTTGGATGCGCGCCACCACGGCTTGGGCCGCAGCAGCGTCTTGGGTGTAATTGACCACCACAGCCCAACCGTGCTGGGCGGCCAGCACAGCTGTGGCCGCACCGATGCCGCGGCTGCCGCCGGTGACCAGTACAACGGGTTTCAAAGGGTGTCTCCTGCAAGAAATGTGCGCTGGGGGTACAAACGGGGATTCAGCTCGGCGTTGACCTGCTTGCTGAACAGACCAAAAAGATAACACGAGTGGAGCACGACATGTCTTTGACGATTGATTACTACTTTGCCCCGCAAAGCCCTTGGACGTATTTGGGCCATGCCCGCTTGACCGACTTGGCCGCACAGTTCAAAGCCCAGGTGAATGTGTTGCCAGTGGATTTGGGTGGCAAGGTATTTCCCATTTCGGGTGGTTTGCCCTTGGGCGCGCGGGCACCCCAGCGGCAGGCATACCGTTTGGTGGAGTTGCAGCGGTTTAGCGAGTTTTTGAAGCAACCCCTGCACATCAAGCCCAAGTATTTCCCAGTCGCAGGGGACGATGCGGCGCGCTTGATCGTGGCGGTGCGCCAGCACGATGGCGATGCGGCGGCCATGAAGATCACTGGCGCTGTGCTGTCTGCCGTGTGGGCGCAGGAGCGCAACATTGCCGACAGCCAAGTGCTGGCGGCATTGCTCAGTGAACAAGGTTTGCCCGCGGCCCGTTTGGAACAGGCGTTCAGCCAAAGCGCGCAAGTGGCCTATGAGGCCTACACCCAGCAAGCCATTGATGCCGGGGTTTTTGGCGCCCCCAGTTACGTGGTGGCGGGCGAAATTTTTTGGGGCCAAGATCGCCTCGGTTTTTTGGAGCGCCGCTTGGCCCAGGGTTGACCCCCTGCATTTGACACACGCGATGCCTATGATGGGCCATGTTTTTTTGACAGGAGATGTAAATGGGAAAGATGATTGAACTCAAAGCCGCTGACGGCCACACTTTTGCCGCTTATGTGGCCCAGCCTGCCAGCAAAGCCAAAGGGGCTGTGGTGGTGTTGCAAGAAATTTTTGGCGTCAACGCCCACATCCAAGAGGTGGCCGATGGCTACGCCCAAGCCGGGTATGTGGCGGTGGCGCCAGCCACCTTTGACCGCCAGCAGCGCGGCGTGAACCTGGGCTACAAGCCCGAGGACATGAGCGCCGGCTTTGCCTTGAAAACCGCCATCGAGGCCTTGCCCGCTCCAGGCGTGATCGCCGACATCCAAGCCGCCGTGGACCATGCGGCCAGCGTGAGCGGTGGCAAGGTAGGCGTGGTGGGTTATTGCTGGGGCGGCTTGCTGACTTGGCGCGCTGCTTGTTTGGTCAAGGGTGTGGCTGCGGCCGCGCCCTACTATGGCGGCGGCGTGACGACGGCGGCTGAAATCGCTCGTCAACCCCATTGCCCTGTTCAAGCGCATTTCGGCGCCAAAGACCATTGGATTCCTTTGGACACGGTGGAGGCGTTTCGCCAAGCCCATCCCCAAGTGGAAGTGCATGTGTACGACGCCGACCACGGCTTCAACTGCAACCACCGCGCATCGTTCGACGCCGCTGCGGCCGATCAGGCCCGTGCGCGGGCTTTGGCGTTTTTCGCCGCCCACGTGGGCTGAGTGAGGCCCGCCAGGGGGCTCACTGCCCCTTGATCAAGCGCGCCGCAGCGATGGCGAAATAGGTCAGCACCCCATCGGCACCGGCGCGTTTGAAGGCCAGCAAGCTCTCCATCATCACCGCGTCGTGGTCCAGCCAGCCGTTTTGAGCGGCGGCTTTGAGCATGGCGTATTCACCAGAAACTTGGTAGGCAAAGGTGGGCAGGTGAAACTCGTCTTTGACGCGGCGCACGATGTCCAAATAAGGCATACCGGGTTTGACCATCACCATGTCCGCGCCTTCGGCAATGTCCATCGCGACTTCACGCAGGGCTTCATCGCTGTTGCCCGCGTCCATTTGGTAGACCTTTTTGTTGCTCTTGCCCAAATTGCCTGCCGAGCCCACTGCGTCACGAAACGGCCCGTAAAACGCGCTGGCGTACTTGGCGCTGTAGGCCATGATGCGGGTGTGGATGTGACCGTTTGCCTCCAAGGCTTCGCGGATGGCAGCGATGCGCCCGTCCATCATGTCGCTGGGCGCCACGATGTCCACACCGGCTTCGGCTTGGGTGAGCGCTTGCTGCACCAGCACTTTCACGGTTTCGTCGTTCAAGATGTAACCCGTCTCGTCTAGCCAGCCGTCTTGGCCGTGGCTGGTGAAGGGGTCGAGGGCCACGTCGGTCATCACACCCAAATCGGGAAATTCTTTTTTCAGCGCCTGAACCGCGCGCGGCACCAAACCTTTGCGGTTGGTGGCTTCCATGCCGTCGGGGGTTTTCAAGCTGGGGTCGATGACGGGGAACAATGCCATGACGGGGATGCCCAGCTTCACGCATTCTTCGGCCACGGGCAACAACAGGTCGAGGCTGAGGCGTTCCACGCCGGGCATGGAGGCCACGGCTTCGCGCTTGTTGGCCCCATCCAGGACAAACACCGGGTAAATCAGATCGTCAACCGTGACATGGTTTTCGCGCACCAAGCGGCGGGTGAAGTCATCGCGGCGCAGGCGGCGCAAGCGGGTTTGGGGGAAGGAGGTGTGGAGGTTCATGCGGAAAATTGTGCCTGATGACCTGGGCCTTGTCTGTCGCGTTGGCCCCGCAAGGCGACTCGGGAAAACCAGAGGTTTGAATACTTTGTGATTGAGAGGGGCGATCTTTAACCTATAAATTTGTCGGTAATCTGATAAATTCAGCAACGAACGGCTTGCCGTTCCCCGCTTCACCTCCCTGAGCGGGAGCCGTTTGATTCATTCGGCTTTGCAGCCCGACCGCTTGGTCGGGCTTTTTTTTGGCGCATCTGCAAAATGGTTTTGAATGGAGTTTGTGCCGTGACACCCACTACACTGGAACGCATGCTGTGGATCAAATCCTTTCACATTGTTTTCGTGGCCAGTTGGTTTGCCGGCTTGTTTTACTTGCCCCGTATCTTTGTGAACCTGGCTATGGTTCCTGCCGACTCCCACGCCGAGCGTGAGCGCCTGTTGTTGATGGCTAGCAAGCTGTTGCGTTTCACCACCATTTTGATGGTGCCCGCCGTGGCCTTGGGCTTGTGGCTGTGGTGGGGCTATGGGATTGGCCAAGGGGCGGTTTGGATGCATGCCAAATTGACCGTGGTTGCTTTGGTGTTGGCTTACCACCACCAATGTGCGCGCCAATTGCGCTGGTTGCGCGATGGCTCCTCTAGCCACGGCCATGTTTGGTACCGCTGGTTCAACGAACTGCCGGTGCTGTTGTTGGTGTTGGCCGTGGTGTTGGTGGTGGTCAAGCCTTTTTAAGGTCTCCATGCCTGCCCTGCACCCGCAACCCATCTCAACGCCATTCGCGGGGGAATGCCAGGCACCGAAAGCCCGCTGGGGAGGTGTTTGTTGAGTCGGCGGCGCAGCACGGTGGCTTGGCCTTTGACCTGGGCTTATTTGGCTTTGGTGGCGTATGCCAGCTTGTACCCGTTCGGGCCTTGGCGTGACCAAGGCTTGAGCACCTGGAGTTTTTTGACCGCGCCTTGGCCCCGGTATTGGGGCGCATTTGATGTGTGGGCCAATGTGCTGGGCTATGGGCCTTTGGGGTTTTTGGCGGCGCTCAGCGCCACCCGCATGGGTCTGCGCCGCCAGGCCTGGTGGTTGGCCAGTGGCGGTGCCGCAGTGGTGTCTTTGCTGATGGAGGGCCTGCAAAGTTATTTGCCAGTTCGCGTCCCATCGGTGGCTGATTTTGGACTCAACAGCCTGGGCGGCTTGCTGGGTGCCTTGCTGGCCAACGGCATGGAGCGCTTGGGGGCGATTGACCGCTGGAGCCGGTTTCGTGAACGCTGGTTCACCGAAGACGCCGCCGGGGGCATGGCCTTGTTGGTGTTGTGGCCCTCGGCCTTGTTGTTTCCCGCTTCTATTTGCTTGGGCCTGGGCCAAGTGGGAACCAACCTGCGGGCTGAAGTGGCGCAGTGGTTACAAACCAGTCCTTTGAGCGCGTGGGTGACGATTCAACACCCACCCACCGCTGCACTCAGCGACGACATGGCCTTTTTCTTGGTGCTGCTGGGACTGGTCCTGCCTTGTTTGACCGGCTTTGCGGTGATCCGCGACTTGGGCCAGCGGGTGCTGTTTGCGGCTGTCGCCTTGCTGGTGGGTGTGGGGGTGAGCGCGTTGTCGGCGGTGTTGACCTACGGACCAGGCCACGCCTGGGTGTGGCTGGATGCGGCCCAGGCTTGGGCGTTGCTGGCGGGCTTGTTGGTGGCAGTGTTGCTGGCGCCCTTGCCCAGATGGGCCCATGGGGGCCTTTTGTTGGTGGGCTTGTCGGTGTATTTGTGGGCCATCAACCAGGCCCCTGAAAGCACCTATGTGACCCTCAATTTGCAACAGTGGGAGCAGGGCCGCTTCATCCGCTTCAATGGCTTGGCCCAATGGCTGGGTTGGGTGTGGCCTTATGCCGTGTGGTTTTGGGCGTTGGTGATGTTGTTGCGCAGGCCCCACCAACACGGGCTTCGTTGAGCGCTGGATGCCCGCCAGCATGGGTGGCGCTGGGCGACACCTAAAATCGGTTCATGACACAAGCCAACTCTTATTACCAGCGCCACATTTTCTTTTGCACCAACCAGCGCAGCCAAGGTGAAGCCTGTTGCGCCGACCACCCCGCTCAACAAGCGTTTGACCACTGCAAGGCCAAAGTGAAGCAAGCCCAACTCAACGGCCCAGGCGGCGTGCGGGTCAACAAAGCGGGATGCCTGGACCGGTGTGCTGGTGGGCCGGTGGCGGTGGTCTACCCAGAAGCCGTTTGGTACACCTTTGTTGACATGGCCGACATTGATGAAATCGTCACCAGCCATTTGCAAGACGGGCGCGTGGTCGAGCGCTTGGTGTTGCCCCCGAACGTGGGCCGCTGACGCGCCATGAACCAGCAAACCCAGCGCCTGAGCTTTCAGGGCCAGGCGGGTCGCATGGAGGTGTTGCGTGACGACCCGGCGGGATCCCCCTTGGGCTGTGCCTTTGTGGCCCACCCCCACCCATTGTTTGGCGGCACCATGGACAACAAAGTGGTGCAAACCTTGGCGCGTGCCCATGTGCAAGCGGGGTGGACGGTTTTTCGTTTCAATTTCCGTGGCGTGGGCGGCAGCGAAGGTGTGCATGACGCAGGCTTGGGCGAGTGCGAAGACCTGTTGGCGTTGATCGCCCAAGCCGCGCCGCAAGGCGATTTGGCATTGGCTGGGTTTTCGTTTGGCTCTTTTGTGGTCAGCCAGGCGCTGAACCGCCTGCATGGGCAGCGTGAGGTGCGCAGTTTGGTGTTTGTGGGCACGGCCGCTTCGCGTTTTGCAGTGGCCGATATACCCGCCGATTGGGCGCCACGCCTGCTGGTCTTGCATGGTTTGGACGATGACACGGTGCCCTTGCAAAGCGTGTTGGACTGGGCCAAGCCGCAAAATCTGCCGGTCACCGTGGTGCCGGCGGGTGGGCATTTTTTCCATGGCCAATTGCCGCAGCTGCGCCGCTGGGTGCACCGACATGTGCAAGCCATGGCCTGGGAGGCGGCCGCGGCCGCCCCCATTTCTTGAGGATTGAGATGCGCTACACAGTCATTGCTTGGTTGACGGCTTGTTTTTTGTGTCTGACGGGCATGGCCTGGGCGCAGGCGCCCGAACCACCCGAGGTGGCCGCTCGCGCTTATTTGTTGGTGGACCTGACGGCCAACCAAGTGCTGGTGGCCAAAGGGGCTGATCAGCCACTGGAGCCGGCATCGCTGACCAAGCTGATGAGTGCTTACCTGGTGTTTGATGCCCTCAAGAGCAAAAAAATCAGCCTCGAGCAAACCTTCCCGGTCAGTACGCGGGCTTGGAAAATGCCTGGCTCTCGCATGTTCATCGACCCCAAAATGAATGTGCCCGTGGAAGATTTGCTGCGCGGCATGATCGTGCAATCAGGCAACGACGCCACGGTGGCATTGGCCGAAGGGGTGGCGGGCAGCGTCGAGCGCTTTGTCACCTTGATGAATGAGCAAGCCAAGGCCTTGGGCATGAAGGACTCGACGTTTAAAAACCCAGAGGGCTTGACCGAGCCTGGCCACACCACCACCGCCAACGACTTGGCGCTGTTGGCTGGTCGCTTGATGGTCGACTTCCCTCAGTACATGGGTTATTACGCGCTCAAAAAATACCGCTATCCCGGCACGCCTGCCGCCAATGAGAACAACCGCAACTTGCTGCTGTTCCGTGACCCAACGGTGGATGGTTTGAAGACAGGCCACACAGAAGCGGCGGGTTACTGCTTGGTGGCCACCGCCCAAAGAACGTTGCCCCAAGTTGGGCCCCGCCGTTTGTTGTCGATTGTCTTGGGTGCGTCCAGCGAAAACGCGCGTGCTGCCGAGTCGCAAAAACTGCTCAATTGGGGCTACACCGCTTTTGAGGCCGTGCGGCTGTTTGATGCCGGGCAGGCCGTGGTCACCCCGCCGGTCTGGAAGGGCCGTGAAGCCGAGATCAAGTTGGGCTCGAATCGCCCCATCGTGGTGGCCCTGCCTGCAGGACAGGTGGCGCGCATGACCACCCAGGTGGCGCGCCCCGACCCCTTGGTGGCACCCATCGCGCGAGGCCAGTCAATTGGCCAGTTGCAGGTTTTGCTGGACCAAAAAGTGTTTGCTGAAATTCCGTTGGTTGCTTTGGGTGGCGTTGAGCAATCGGGAGTTTTGGGGCGGGCATGGGACGCGATCAGGCTTTGGATCAAATAGTGAGCGCATGCAAACTCAGCATGCCGTTGCATATTTCCAGCGCCGAGGCCTGCCCCCTGGGCCGCTGTTAACCCAGGCCTCCTTGGCAGGCGGGCTGAGCCCATGTTTGTCATACAGCCATAACAATGCTATAGTCTTGGGCTTTTCGGGTCTTTCATTGAGAAGGGCCCTTTTTGTGTTTCAAACGTTGAGGGACGTTTTCCATGCCAACCATCAATCAACTCGTGCGCCACGGACGGGAAGTCGAGAAATCGAAATCCAAGAGCCCGGCCATGCAAAACTCGCCTCAGCGGCGCGGTGTTTGCACACGCGTCTACACCACCACCCCCAAGAAGCCCAACTCTGCGCTGCGCAAAGTGGCCAAGGTCCGCTTGACCAACGGCTTTGAGGTGATTTCCTACATCGGCGGCGAAGGCCACAACCTGCAAGAGCACTCTGTGGTGCTGGTGCGCGGTGGTCGTGTCAAAGACTTGCCCGGTGTGCGCTACCACATCGTGCGCGGTTCGCTCGATTTGCAAGGCGTGAAAGACCGCAAGCAGTCGCGCTCCAAATACGGTGCCAAGCGGCCCAAGAAAACCTGATCTTCAGATCGGTGATGGGCGCGAACCGGCCCTGACAGGTTCAAGGTGCTCATGGCGTCAGGCAGATGCTGTGAGCGAAGTGACCCGAAGCGCAGATGTTCTGTGTGGGTCGAGTAAGTGAAGGGTGATATCGCCTTTCGCGATCGCTGAAAAGTGATCAACTGAAGCAACAAGGAAGAAAAATGCCACGTCGTCGCGAAGTCCCTAAACGTGAAATCCTGCCCGATCCCAAGTACGGCAATGTCGAGTTGTCCAAATTCATGAACGTGATCATGGAGGGCGGCAAAAAAGCCATCGCTGAGCGCATTATTTACGGCGCATTGCAGCAAATGGAAACCAAGTCTGGCAAAGACCCGATCGAACTCTTCAGCTTGGCCATCAACAACGTCAAGCCCATGGTGGAAGTCAAATCCCGCCGAGTGGGTGGTGCCAACTATCAAGTGCCTGTGGAGGTTCGCCCCGTGCGTCGCTTGGCTTTGTCCATGCGCTGGCTGAAAGAAGCCGCTCGCAAGCGCGGCGAAAAATCCATGGCGCTGCGCTTGGCCAACGAGCTGATCGAGGCCTCAGAAGGCCGCGGCGGCGCGATGAAAAAGCGCGATGAAGTTCACCGCATGGCAGAGGCCAACAAGGCGTTCTCACACTTCCGCTTCTAAGAGCACCCGCACAGCGGGTCTCGTGTGTTTTGGCGGCGTGCGCGTGATGTCACGGTTTTTACGCACTGCCTCTCTAGACTGAGACCTGCTCGCCACCCCACCTGGCGTGGCGATTTTTTATGTTGAATTGATTCCCCAAGAGGTTGACCATGGCACGCAAGACTCCTATCGAGCGCTACAGAAACATTGGTATTTCTGCCCACATTGATGCAGGCAAAACCACCACCACTGAGCGCATTTTGTTTTACACCGGTGTGAACCACAAAATCGGTGAAGTGCACGATG
This sequence comes from Pseudomonadota bacterium, assembly GCA_041174965.1. GTDB lineage: Bacteria > Pseudomonadota > Gammaproteobacteria > Burkholderiales > Burkholderiaceae_C > Limnohabitans. The sequence goes on from JBEDFU010000260.1 coordinate 9,915, forward strand.
GCGCAGCCACCATGGACTGGATGGAACAAGAGCAAGAGCGCGGCATCACCATCACCTCGGCGGCGACGACCTGTTTTTGGAAAGGCATGGACATGTCTTTCCCCGAGCACCGCATCAACATCATTGACACCCCCGGCCACGTGGACTTCACCATCGAGGTGGAGCGCTCCATGCGCGTGCTCGACGGCGCTTGCATGGTGTACTGCGCGGTCGGCGGCGTGCAGCCCCAATCCGAAACCGTTTGGCGCCAGGCCAACAAATACAAAGTGCCGCGTTTGGCCTTTGTCAACAAAATGGACCGCACCGGTGCCAATTTCTTCAAGGTCTACGACCAAATGAAGTTGCGCTTGAAAGCCAACCCTGTGCCCATCGTCATCCCCATTGGCGCCGAAGAAAACTTCCGCGGCGTGGTTGATCTGCGCAAAATGAAAGCCATCATTTGGGATGAGGCTTCACAAGGCATGAAGTTCAACTTCGAAGAGATTCCAGCTGATTTGGTGGCAGATGCCAAAAAATGGCGCGAAACCATGGTCGAGGCAGCTGCCGAGGCTTCCGAAGAGTTGATGAACAAGTACCTGGAAGAAGGTGACTTGACCGAAGAGGAAATCACCCATGGTTTGCGCACCCGCACCATCGCCAGTGAAATCCAGCCCATGTTGTGCGGCACAGCCTTCAAGAACAAAGGTGTGCAGCGCATGTTGGACGCGGTCATCGAATTGATGCCTTCGCCCATCGACATTCCGCCCGTGGGCGGTACCGATGATGACGAAAAAGAAGTTCATCGCAATGCCGACGACAAAGAAAAATTCTCCTCATTGGCATTCAAGCTGATGACCGACCCCTTTGTCGGCCAACTCACCTTTGTGCGCGTGTACTCCGGCGTCTTGAAAAAGGGCGACACGGTGTACAACCCCATCAAAGGCAAGAAAGAGCGCATCGGCCGTATCGTGCAAATGCATGCCAACAACCGTGAAGAGGTCGATGAGATTTGCGCGGGCGACATCGCTGCCTGCGTGGGCTTGAAAGATGTCACCACCGGTGAAACCCTGTGCGATCCCGACAACATCATCATGCTCGAGCGCATGGTCTTTCCTGAGCCCGTGATTGCGCAGGCCGTGGAACCCAAAACCAAAGCCGACCAAGAAAAAATGGGCATCGCCCTGCAGCGTTTGGCGGCAGAAGATCCTTCTTTCCGCGTCAAAACCGACGAAGAATCAGGCCAGACCATCATCGCCGGCATGGGCGAGTTGCACCTCGAGATCATCGTCGACCGCATGAAGCGCGAATTTGGCGTGGAGGCCAACGTCGGCAAGCCCCAGGTGGCTTACCGCGAGACCATTCGCAAAACCGTAGAAGACAGCGAAGGCAAGTTCGTGCGCCAGTCGGGCGGTAAAGGCCAGTACGGTCACGTGGTGTTCAAAATTGAACCCAACGAAGCGGGCAAGGGCTTTGAGTTCGTTGACGCCATCAAAGGCGGCGTGGTGCCCCGCGAGTACATTCCTGCGGTGGAAAAGGGCGTCATTGAAGCCCTGACCACCGGTGTGTTGGCTGGTTACCCCGTGGTTGACGTGAAAGTCACATTGCATTTCGGCTCCTACCACGATGTGGACTCGTCCGAGCAGGCTTTCAAAATGGCCGCCATCTTTGGTTTCAAAGAGGGTTGCAGAAAAGCCAGCCCCGTCATCCTCGAGCCGATGATGGCCGTGGAAGTCGAAACCCCCGAAGACTATGCCGGTAACGTGATGGGCGATTTGTCCTCACGTCGCGGCATGGTGCAGGGCATGGAAGACATGGTCGGTGGTGGCAAAGCCATCAAGGCCGAAGTCCCCTTGTCCGAAATGTTCGGTTACTCGACCACCCTGCGTTCGATGTCGCAAGGTCGTGCCACTTACACCATGGAGTTCAAGCACTATTCCGAAGCACCGCGCAACGTGGCCGAAGCCATTGTGTCGGCCCGCTCGAAGTAAGGCCTGATTGAACTGAAGTTTCAGCCTGTCTGCGACGTTGCGCCGCCCTGTCACCCGTGCGGGGCGAACCAGCAGCATCGTGCAGACATTAAACCTGTACACGGGCACTGTTCTTTGGAGATTTGAAAATGGCAAAAGGCAAGTTTGAGCGGACCAAACCGCACGTGAACGTGGGCACGATTGGCCACGTTGACCATGGCAAGACGACGCTGACAGCGGCGATCACGACGATTTTGTCGGCGAAGTT
>JBEDFU010000261.1:0-5244 GCA_041174965.1 Pseudomonadota bacterium
ATCACCGTCACATCGGGCAAATGGGTGCCGCCGTGGTAGGGGTCGTTGAGCACAAACACGTCACCGGCTTGCATGCGGCCGCGGTTTTCGGCGATCACGGTTTTGATGCTCTCGCCCATCGAGCCCAGGTGCACCGGCATGTGCGGCGCATTGGCGATCAAGTTGCCCTGTGCGTCAAACAGCGCACAGGAAAAATCCAAACGCTCTTTGATGTTGACCGAGTAGGCGGTGTTTTGCAATTGCAAACCCATTTGCTCGGCAATGTTCATGAACAGGTTGTTGAACACCTCCAGCAGCACCGGGTCCACCCGTGTGCCTGCAGCGTGGCGCACCTCGCGCGGCAACACCCGCGTGAGCACCAAATGGTCCAAGGCGGTCAACTGAGCGCGCCAGCCGGGTTCGATCACGGTGGTGGCATTGGGCTCGGCAATGATGGCCGGTCCAGCGACCACATCGCCCGCTTGCAGATCGGCCCGCACCACCAAGGCCGCCATGTGCCACTGCCCTTGGCTGTGCATGCGCACGCGCTCACGCACGGGCACCTCGCGCAACGGGTGACTGGGGCTCACGCGCTCGGTGGGCGCGTCGCCAGCCACCACGGCCTCCACCGACACCGCCTCCACCACCAAGGCTTTGCCCTGCATCAAAAAAGCAAAGCGCTGGCGGTAAGCCTGCTCGAATCCGGCTTGAATGTCTGCCAAAGAACCAAACGGGACGATCAAGGCCGCGTCGCTGCCATCAAAGCGCACATGCACACGTTGGCGCAGCTCGATCGCGCCCGCACCCAGGGGCTGAGCGCGCAATTCGCGCTCGCAACGCTGGGCCAAGGCTTGCAAAGTCGGCACCCAATCGGCCATGGTGTCGGCGCTCAAGCGCATCTCCACCGCTTGCTCGCGGATCAGGCTTTGATCGGCCAGCCCCATGCCGTAGGCCGACAAGACCCCCGCCAAGGGGTGCACCAACACACGCGACATGCCCAAGGCATCGGCCACCAAACACGCATGCTGGCCACCGGCCCCGCCAAAACACTGCAAGGTGTAGCGGGTGACGTCATAACCACGCGCCACCGAAATCTTTTTGATCGCATTGGCCATTTGCTGCACGGCGATGTGCACAAAACCTTCGGCCAGCGATGCCGTCGTCATGTCGCTGCTGGCCGAGGGGGTGTTTTGCATCTGCGCCAACAGCGCATCAAAGCGCAAGCGCACCGCTTCGGCGTCCAGGGCTTGGTCACCATTCGGCCCGAACACCGCCGGGAAGTGCTGCGGCTGGATTTTTCCCAGCAGCACATTGGCGTCGGTCAAGGCCAAGGGGCCGCCGCGGCGGTAACTCGCCGGTCCTGGGTTGGCCCCGGCGCTTTGCGGGCCCACGCGCAAGCGCGCCCCGTCAAATTGCAGCAAAGAGCCGCCCCCCGCCGCCACGGTGTGGATGCTCATCATCGGGGCGCGCATGCGCACCCCCGCCACCTGGGTTTCAAACTCGCGCTCAAACTCACCGGCATAGTGGCTCACATCGGTGGAGGTGCCGCCCATGTCAAAGCCAATCACCCGGGCCGGGCCATCCAAGCCCTCGCCATGGGCAAACGCCAACTCGGCCGTGCGGGCCATGCCCACAATGCCGCCAGCGGGGCCGGACAAAATCGCGTCCTTGCCCTGAAACGCATGGGCGTCGGTCAGGCCACCCGAGGACTGCATGAAGTACAAAGGCACGCCCGGCATCTCACTGGCCACTTGCTCGACATAGCGGCGCAAGATGGGCGACAAATACGCGTCCACCACGGTGGTGTCACCCCGGCTGACAAACTTCATCAAAGGACTGGTTTGGTGCGAGGCACTGACCTGGGCAAAACCCAGCTCGCGCGCCAACTGTGCCGCCCGGGCCTCGTTCGCGGTGAAGCGATACCCATGCATGAACACAATCGCCACGCTGCGCAAACCGCGTGCATGCGCTCCTTGCAATTGGGCCCGCAAATGCGCCTCATCCAAGGCTTGCAACACATCGCCGTGCGCGCCCATGCGCTCGTGCGCTTCGATCACCTCGGTGTAGAGCAACTCGGGCAACACAATGTGCCGATCGAACAAGCGCGGGCGGTTTTGATACGCAATGCGCAAGGCATCGCGAAAGCCTCGGGTGGTGACCAACAAGGTCGGCTCGCCCTTGCGCTCGAGCAGCGCATTGGTGGCCACCGTGGTGCCCATCTTCACGCACGCCACCAGGTCCGGGCTCACCGCTTGGGTGGGGGTCAAGCCCAACAAATGGCGAATGCCCGCCACCGCCGCGTCGCGGTAGCGCTCGGGGTTGTCGCTGAGCAGCTTGTGGGTGATGAGCGTGCCATCGGGCCGCTTGCCCACGATGTCGGTGAAGGTGCCACCTCTGTCGACCCAAAACTGCCACTTCATGTGCCACCCCCCATGAACTGAATGGCGGTGTGACCCATGCCGTGCGCCTGGTGGGTGATGGGGCCAGGCGGGGCGAGCGCGGCGCCCCCAAATAAAACTTCGGTGTACATGGTGGTGATGTTATCGCAGGGCTTTGTCTCGGCCGCAGCAGCGGTGCCGTTGATGCCCTGTGCATTCGCTGTTATCGTTTGCCCTTCTTCGCCTTCGATTGCACACCCCATGAAAGCCGAACAAAACGACCGCATCACCCGCGTGGGCCCAGGCACCGCCGCCGGCCAATTGCTGCGCCGCTACTGGCAGCCCGCCGCGCTGGTGGATGAATTCAACCCCGCTCTGGACCCACGCATGGCGCAACGCCCGGTCAAAGCCGTGCGCTTGATGGGCCAAGACCTGGTGCTGTTCAAAGACGCGCAGCAGCGCTGGGGTTTGCTCGACCGCGATTGCCCGCACCGGGGCGCCGATTTGTCCTTTGGCCGCCACGAAGGCGATGGGCTGCGCTGCCCCTTTCATGGCTGGAAGTTTGATGTGTCAGGCCGCTGCCTGGACACACCCGCCGAGCCCCTGGGCAGCCGTTTGTGCGAACGGGTTCAACAAACCAGCTACCCGGTGGTGGAGCGCAACGGGGTGGTGTTTGCCTGGATGGGCCCGACCGATGTGGCGCCGCCGCCCCTGCCCGCCATCGACGCGTTTTTGGCGCCGGCCAGCCACAGCTTTGCCTTCAAAGGCCTGTGGCATGCCAACTGGTTGCAATGCTTTGAGGTGGGCATCGACCCCGCCCACCCGTCTTTTTTGCACCGCTTTTTGCACGACGAAGACTTGAGCGCGGTGGGCGACAACGCTGGGGGCAAGCAGTTTCGCAGCGCCAGCGTGGGCGCGATCGATGGCCAAGCCTGGCCGATGAGCCGCATCATGCGCGAGTTCTACCGCCCCGACATTGGCTTTGAGCCCACGCCGCAAGGCATGCAAATCACCTCGCGCCGGCCCATGACCGACGAGCTGACCCATGTGCGCATCACCCAGTCCATCTTTCCCAGCACCTTCATCATCCCCTTGTCGGCCAGCATGACCATCACCCAAATGCATGTGCCGGTGGACGACACCCACACCTATTGGTATGCGTTTTTCACCAGCTTCGACAAACCCCTGGACGGAGCGGCCATGCGGGCCCAGCGCGCGCCCTACATCAGCCTGCCCGACTACATCCCGGTGTCGGGGCGGCACAACCAATGGGGCTTCAACCCCGATGAGCAACGCGACCAAACCTATTTGGGCATGGGTGAAGACGACATCAATGTGCACGACCAATGGGCGGTGGAGAGCATGGGCGCCATCCAAGACCGCACCCGCGAGCACTTGGGCACCAGCGACAAATTGATCGTGGCCAACCGGCGCCAATTGCTGCAAGCCATTGACAGCGTGGAGGGCGGTGGCCCCGCCCCCGGCGTGTCGCAGGCCGATGTGGCCCAGCAGCGCACTGGGCCCGACACCGTGGACGGCGTGGCCCCAGCCGGCACCTGGGCGACTTGGTGGCGCGAGCAAGCCCAGGCCAAGCATGCAGCGTGCCCGTGGATGAGCGACACCCAGACCCACAAAACCACGGTTTGACCCACAGCCACATGACAGCCCAAACCTTTGACGAACGCTGCGGCATCCACACACCGCAGCGGGAACTGGCCCTGCAACAAGCCTTGCAAAAAATGCGCGAGCGTGCGCTGCGTGAAGTGCGTTTTGTGTGGTGCGACATCCATGGCACCACCCGCAGCAAAACCCTGATGCCCGACGCGGTAGAGGGCGCGCTGCGGAATGGGGTCGGGATGGTCAGCACCTTGATGCTCAAAGACACCTCGGACCGCACCGCCTTCAAAGTCTTTGAACCCGGCGGCACCGATGGCTTACACGGCTTTGGCCAGGGCAACAACGTCACCCTGCTGGCACAAGACATCGAACTGCACACCCTGCCCTGGGCCCCCGAGGTGGGCTGGGTGCCATGCCAAGCGTGGTTCCAAGACGGCACACCCGTGGCATGGGACAGCCGACGCGTGCTGCAAGCGGCTGTGGCCCAACTGCAAGCCAAAGGCTGGGGCATGCAATGTGGCCTGGAGGTGGAGTTTCACATTTACCGCCTGCGCGGCCCCGGCGCGCACACCGACCCGCAGCAAGCCGCGTGGCCGGGCCCGCCTCCCGAGGTCGACTTGATCCACCCCGGCTGCGCCTTGCTCAGCGAAGCCCACAGCGACACCGCCCACGAAGCCTTGCGCATCGTGCAAGACACCGCCCAAGGCATGGGCTTGCCCTTGCTGTCGCTGGAAATTGAACTCGGCCCCAGCCAGGTCGAAGCCGTGTTTGCCCCCACCGACGCCTTGCGCGCGGCCGACAACATGGTGCGTTTTCGCAATGGGGTGCGCCAGGCCTTGGCCCGCGCTGGGTATTGGGCGAGCTTCATTTGCCGCCCGCCGTTTGATCACATCATGTCCAGCGGTTGGCACCTGCACCAATCTCTGATCGACCTCGAAAGCGGTGCCAATTTGTTTGTGCGCGATGCAGCGGCCCAGGGCAGCAGCGCACAAGACGCCGAACACACCTTGTCCCCCTTGGGTGCGCAGTACCTGGCGGGCTTGCTCGACCATGCGGCCGGTGCTTTGGTGTTTTGCACACCCACGGCCAATGGCTATGGCCGCTTTCGCCCCCTGGCCTTGGCGCCCCAAGCAGCGGTATGGGGGCGCGACAACCGGGGGGCCATGCTGCGGGTGATTGGCCAAGCGCAAGACACAGCCACACGGATAGAGAACCGCATCGGCGAGCCCGCCGCCAACCCTTACCTGTACATGGCCTCGCAAATCCATGC
>JBEDFU010000262.1:0-3474 GCA_041174965.1 Pseudomonadota bacterium
GTGTCGACCCCAATATGCGCGGCCCAGGTGGCGCCGGCTTTGGCGGCGCGGGTTTTGCCGATGCGTTTGGTGATATTTTTGGCGACATCTTTGGCCAAGCCCGACGCCAACAAGGTGGACGCCAGGTGTTTCGCGGCAACGACCTCAGCTACGCCATGGACATCACCTTGGAAGAAGCGGCCACCGGCAAGGATGCGCAAATCCGCATCCCCAGTTACGACGAGTGCGACACCTGCCACGGCAGCGGTGCCAAGCCTGGCACCTCGGCCAAAACCTGTGGCACCTGCCAAGGCAGCGGTCAGGTGCAAATGCGCCAAGGCTTTTTCAGTGTGCAACAAACCTGCCCGCATTGCCGGGGCACGGGCAAGATCATTCCTGACCCCTGCTCGCCGTGCGGCGGCAACGGCAAGATCAAGACCCACAAGACCTTGGAAGTCAAAATCCCAGCGGGCATCGACAACGGCATGCGCATCCGCAGCACGGGCAATGGCGAACCCGGCACCAACGGCGGCCCACCCGGCGACTTGTACATCGAGATCCGCACGCAAAAGCACGATATTTTTGAGCGCGATGGCGACGACCTGCACTGCGCCGTGCCCATCAGCATGACCACCGCAGCCTTGGGCGGCGAGATCGCTGTGCCCACCTTGCAAGGCGAGGCGGCCATCGACTTGCCTGAGGGCACGCAAACCGGTAAGCAGTTTCGCTTGCGTGGCAAGGGCATCAAAGGCTTGCGCTCGACCTTTCCGGGCGACTTGTATTGCCACATCACGGTGGAAACGCCAGTCAAGCTCACCGAGCACCAACGCAAGTTGTTGAAGGAATTGGACGAGTCCTTGAAGAAAGGGGGAGAAAAGCACTCCCCCAACGAAAAGGGCTGGGCCGATAAATTGCGCAGCTTTTTCAATTGACATCGCACGCCATGGGGCACACACTCACTCACATGGCTGTGACCCTTCAATTCATCGGTGGCGCGGACAGCGTCACCGGCTCCAAATACCTGGTTCGCAGCGGCACGCAATCGCTGCTCGTGGACTGCGGTCTGTTCCAAGGCTTCAAGCAACTGCGCTTGCGCAATTGGGACGCGCTGCCTGTCACGCCTGACAGCGTGGACGCGGTCATCTTGACCCACGCCCACCTGGATCACAGTGGCTATGTGCCCAAGTTGCAGCGCGATGGTTTTGCGGGTCGGGTGCATGTGAGCCCAGGCACGCGCGACCTGTGCAAAATTTTGTGGCCCGACAGCGGTCACTTGCAAGAAGAAGACGCGTTTTTTGCCAACCGACACGGCTTTAGCAAGCACAGCCCGGCCGAACCCTTGTACGACCGACAAGATGCGGTCAACAGCCTGGCCCTGTTGCAAAGCCACCCTTGGGGCGAGGCGTTTTCTCCGATGCCAGGCTGGCGCGCCACCTTCAGTTCTGCCGGGCACATTTTGGGCGCCAGCAGTTTGTTGCTCGAAGTCGGCGAGCGGCGCATTTTGTTCAGCGGCGATTTGGGCCGCCCCGATGACCTGATCATGAATCCACCGCAAGACCCGCCAGCGGCCGACACGGTGCTGATCGAGTCCACCTATGGCAACCGGGTCCACCCGCACGAGGACGCCATGGCCGAGTTGGCCCCCGCTTTGCAACGTGCCGCTGCCCGATCCGGCGTGGTGGTCATCCCGGTGTTTGCGGTGGGCCGGGCGCAGGCCATCTTGCATGCCATCGCCACCCTGAAGGCGCAAGGCCTGGTGCCGCACCATTTACCGATTTACTTGGACAGCCCCATGGCCGTCCACACCACCGATTTGTTTCGCCACCACCCAGATGGGCACCGCTTGAGCCCGGCCCAAATGCAAGCCATGCAAGACGTGGCGGTGATGGTCGAGAGCGTGCAAGACTCCAAAGCATTGGCCAAGCGCCATGGCCCCAAAGTGATTTTGTCGGCCAGTGGCATGGCCACCGGCGGGCGGGTGCTGCACCACCTGGGCCTGTACCTCCCCGATCACCGCAACATGGTCATCTTGACCGGCTACCAAGCCCCAGGCACGCGCGGGGCTTCGCTGGCCTCGGGTCAGCCCAGTGTGCGCATCCATGGGCGCGATGTCGATGTGAAGGCCGAGGTGGTGTGCATGGCTTCTGCTTCGGCCCACGCCGACAGTGTGCAGTTGCTGCAATGGCTCTCCCGCATGCCCAAGCCCCCCGGTCAGGTGTATGTGGTGCACGGCGAAGCCACAGCCAGCGACGCTTTGCGCTGGAAAATCGAACACGAATTGGGCTGGCGCGCCCGGGTGCCCGATCACTTGAGCGTGTGGCCCTTGTAGTCCATCGCGTCAGGCCTTGGCGCGGCGACGTGACCTGGCCTACACGCACGACACCAGGTCGCGCAAAAGTCAGAAGAATCGGTCGAGCAACTTGCGCGAATGGCGATCCAGGCGCAACAAATCGCGGATCAGGTACTGCACACCGTGGCCATCGGCGACCAACCAGGTTTGGCCACTCATGCGGCGAATATCCTCTTCGCCCTTGAGCAAAAACTGGGTGGGACCGCGATTGGTTTGCACATGCCAGGTGCAAGGCGCGATGAAGCCGCTGACTTTGTCCAGGCGTTCAATTTCGGGCATGAACTCACGCTCGGCCACAGCTTGCAACAAGGCCTCACGCTCATTCGGTGCCAAGGCTTGCAGGTCATCAACCCACACCAACTCATGGCCTTGGCGGTTGAGGATGGAAAAGCCCGATTCGGGGTGCGAAATGGGAAAGGCCCGCACCACCACCACCTGTTCGTGAACGGCCCCATCGGTGAGCTGCAACACCCACACCCCAAAAGGGTCACGCCACAGCACGAACGGCACGCGCGGGGCTTGTTCGGCCTGGGTCAAGGCGGGTGCGGCATCGGCATTCGGGAAGGCTTGGGTGTTCATCGCATCTCCTGCGGGGCCAATGAAGCCGCCATGGCCACGCGGTCGGCTTCGTGCTGCCGCGCCTGGGCCTCGTACAAACGGTAGTAAGCCCCTTGACGTTGCATCAAATCGGCGTGCGAGCCTTGCTCGACCAAACGCCCCCGCTCAAGCACCACCAAGCGATCGGCTTGCTGCAAGGTGGACAGCCGGTGGGCAATGGCGATGGTGGTGCGCCCGCGCACCAGGTTGTCCAAGGCGCGCTGAATTTCTTGCTCGGTCTCGCTGTCCACTGAAGATGTGGCCTCGTCCAAAATCAAAATGCGCGGATCGATCAACAGGGCACGGGCAATCGAGATGCGCTGGCGCTCGCCGCCAGACAAACCTTGGCCGCGCTCGCCCACCAACGAGTCGTAACCCTGCGGCAAACGCATGATGAATTCATGCGCATGCGCAGCACGGGCGGCGGCCACAATGTCTTCGCGGCTGGCTTGGGGCAGGCCATAAGCGATGTTGTCGGCGATGGTGCCAAAAAACAAAAACGGCTCTTGCAACACCAGGCCGATGTGGCGGCGGTAATCGGTCAAACG
>JBEDFU010000263.1:0-9937 GCA_041174965.1 Pseudomonadota bacterium
GGCGCAGCAACAGCCACAAGCGCTCGACCACCAAGCGCGGGTCGCCTTGACCGCGCAGGTACACGTTGCCTTGCAACACACCGTCTTTGATCGGGCCATCGACATACACCGGCGTGTTCCAAGTGAATGCGGGCCCCAGCAAATCCAGCGCGGCGGTGGTGGTGACCAACTTCATCAACGAAGCCGGGTTGACGCTGACCTCGGGCCGGTGCTGCCAGATCGCGGATTCGGGCCGTTGCGGGTCGAGGATGACCACGCTCAGCGCATCGACGGGAATTTTCAGGCGCTCCAGGGCTTGGGCCACCTCATGGGGCAGGGGGCTGGGCTTTTGAGCCCAAACTGGGTGGGTAAACCACAGGCAGCCGGCAACCACACAAGTGCGCAGCGCGATGGCCAACGGACTCAAAGGCCTCATGCCTTGGCCCAGGCTTGTTCGCCCAAGTGGCGGGTGCGGCTTTCTCCTTTGCGCACGCGGTCTATGAGTTGGTCAATCTCTGGCCCTGTGGCTTCCGCACGGCGTGCCACACACAGCAACAGGTGCAGTGCGGGCATGTCCACATCGAGCTCCACCAATTCGCCAGCCAATATGTCTTTGTGCACGCTGCGGCGCAGGGTGCATGCCAAGCCCATGTTGGCCTTGACCATGTCGCGCACCGTGCCGGCCTCTTCTCCTTGGGCCGCGATCAAAGGGGTTTTCACACCCGCTTGCAGCAGCAAGGCATCCATGCAGCGTGCAAAGAAAGAGCCCTTGTAGGGCGTGATGAAGGCGTGTCCCGACAACTCGGTTGGATTGATTTGGGAGCGTCGCGCCAAGGGGTGTGAGGGCGCTGCAATCAGGGCCAAGCGGTAGCGCCCGATCGGTTCGCACGGCCATGCCGGACGATGCTCGGGGGTGGTGAGAAAAAAAGCCAAATCAACCGCCCCGCTTTGAAACAAGGCGGTGACCTCCTCGTACGTTCCGGTGCGCGCGATCACCTCCAACTGAGAAAAGGCTTGAGACAGTGTGGCAAAGGTCGAGCCCAGCAGGGACTGGGCGACGAAGCGCTGCGCGGCAAAACGCAATTGCCGCCGCTGGGTGCCCAACTCCGCATGAATGGCCTGTGCCCGCTGCAAGGTTTCTTGGGCAAAGGCCAGCAGGGATTGCCCTGCCGCGCTCAAAGTGGGGGTTTGCCCAGGTTGCCGCACAAACAAGGATTGGCCCAACTTGGCTTCCAGGTTGCGCATGTGCACACTCACCGAGGGCTGTGAAATACCCAACACCGCGGCGGCTTGGCCAAAACCACGGGCTTGCACCACGGTGGCAAAAACTTCTAAGCTGCGCAGGGTGAAAGGGGGCATGGGACGGGCTAACCAAGGGTGGTAGGGAGTCATAGCCATATTACTATGGAGTCATAGTGTGACGGAGATGGCGCACATCGCGTGGGCCATGTCCAATCCTGATCAACCCAAACCCAAGGAGACCCGCATGTTCAAGACCCAGCCAATGCTTTTTTTTCGAGCCGCGAGTGCCATCGCCCTGATGACGATCAGCCCCTTTTACACCTGGGCGCAAACACCTGAATGGCCCACCAAGCCCGTTCGCATCGTCTCCCCTTATGCCCCAGGCGGCGTGGGCGATGTGTTGTTTCGCATCATTGGCCCGGCCTTGGAGGCCAAACTCGGCCAGCGCTTCTTGATGGACAACAAAACGGGGGCTGCCGGCAATATTGGTACGGCGGAGGTGATCAATGCCAAGCCCGATGGCTACACCTTGCTGATCGCCCCCACAGCAAACTACGCCGTCAACCAGCACTTGTTTGGCAACCTCAACTTTGACCCGGTGACGCAGCTCGATGCGGTGGTCACCATCTCAGAGGCGCCATTGATTGCCGTGGTCGGCCCCAATGGCCCCGGCAGCTTGAAAGAACTGGCTCAAATGGTGCGCAGCAACCCGGGCAAATACAACTATGGCTCACCCGGCGCAGGCTCACCGACCCATTTGGCGGGCGTGTCGTTTTCACAGTTGCACGGCAACGCGATGATGCACATCGCCTACCGGGGTGGCCCACCGATGGTGATGGCCATGTTGGCAGGCGACGTGCAATTGGCCTTTCCCACCGTGACCACGGTGGCCACCCAACTCAAAGCGGGCAAACTCAAAGCGGTGGCGGTGATGGGCAACCAGCGGATAGCAGATCTGCCAGGCGTGCCCACTGCGGTCGAGTCGGGCTTTCCCGAACTGCTGTTTGGCAACTGGTGGGTGCTGTCTGCACCCAAGGGCACCGACCCCAAGATCGTCAACCGCTTAAGCGCCGAGGTGCGGGCCGTGTTGGCCGACCCGGCGATTCGCGCCAAACTGGCTGAAGTGGGTCAAACCACGTTAGCTTTGGGGCCGCAAGAGTCCAACAACTTTGTGCGCACCGAGAGCAATCGGTTCAAAACCCTGATCGAGCGCAACGGCATCAAATTGGAACAATGAAATTGAAAACACCTGCATCCCAAGACATCATTGGCGTCGATATCGGCGGCACCTTCACCGACTTGGTGGGTTATCGCGATGGCGCTTTGGTGTTGGCCAAAACCCTGACCACACCCGACAACCCGGCCCTGGGCGTGGCCACGGCTTTGAGCCTGAGCCAAACGCAGGTGGCGCATTTGGCCGAGTTTTTGCATGGCTCCACCATTGCCATCAACACGGTGCTTGAACGCAAGGGCGCTCGCACGGCCTTGTTGACCACCGAGGGGTTTCGGGATGTGTACGAGATTGGGCGCGGCAATCGCCCCGAGGCGTTTGACTTGAACTTCAGCCGGCCCAAGCCCTTGGTGCCGCGTGAATGGCGCTTTGAATTGCGCGAGCGCTTGAACGCCCGCGGCGAGGTGTTGACACCGCTGCAAGCCCAGCAGGTGCTGGCCTTGGGTGCGCAGTTGCAGCATATGGGCGTGGATTCAGTGGCGGTGTGTTTGTTGCATGCTTATGCCAACCCCGTTCATGAAATCGCCGTCGGCGAGTTGCTGCGCCAGGCTTACCCGAACATGTTTGTCACCTTGTCGCATGAAATTTTGCGTGAGTTCCGCGAATACGAGCGCACCTCCACCACGGTGCTGAATGCGTATGTGGGGCCGCGGGTGAAAAACTACTTGCAGCATTTGCAAGCCGATGTCCGTGCCCAAGGGTTTCAGGGGGCCATGCACATCATGCGCTCCAACGGCGGCAGCATGTCGCTGGCACACGCTTGTCAAGAGCCGGTGTCCATGATGGAGTCAGGGCCGGTGGCGGGCATGATCGCAGCTGGCCAGGTGGCCCGCTTGTTGGGCCACACCCAAGCCATCGGCTTTGACATGGGCGGCACCACGGCCAAAGCCACCTTGATTGTGAACGGCGTGCCGGCTATTGAAGAGGGCTACTACATAGGCGGCTATGCCAGCGGTCAGCCCATGCAGCTCCCCGTGGTGGCCATCATCGAGGTGGGCGCAGGTGGGGGCAGCATTGCCTGGCGCGACAGCGCAGGGGGCTTGCATGTGGGCCCACACAGTGCCGGGGCAGCCCCGGGACCGGTGTGCTACGGGCGCGGCGGCAGCGAACCCACGGTGACCGATGCCAATGTGATTTTGGGTCGTTTGAACCCCCAGCGTTTTTTGGGCGGCGGCATGGCTTTGGACCGTGCCAGTGCACAAGCGGCCATGGCGCGCCAAGTGGGCGAGCCTTTGGGTTTGCCCTTGGATGAAGCGGCGCTGGGTGTGGTTCGCATTGCCGACACTGCCATGGCCTTGGCCGTTCGGGCCGTGTCGGTGCGCAAAGGCGTGGACCCGCGTGACGCCGCCATGATCGCTTTTGGCGGAGCGGGGCCTGTGCATGCTGCGGCTTTGTGCAAAGAGATCAACATCCCGATCTTGATCATCCCCAAGATGCCGGGCAATTTTTCTGCCTTGGGCATGCTGCTCGCGCCGTGGCGGCATGACTTTGTGCGCACCACCATGGGGGTGCTGGGTCAGCTGCAGCCAGCGTGGGTAGAGTCTGCATTTGATGAATTGGTGGGCTCGGCCCATGCCCAGTTGCGCAAAGATGCTTTGGCCCCAGCGTTGGCCACCCTGTCCTTCGCTGCCGACTTGCGCTACCGTGGCCAAGAGCACAGCATCCCCGTG
This sequence comes from Pseudomonadota bacterium, assembly GCA_041174965.1. GTDB lineage: Bacteria > Pseudomonadota > Gammaproteobacteria > Burkholderiales > Burkholderiaceae_C > Limnohabitans. The sequence continues at coordinate 4,123 of JBEDFU010000263.1, forward strand.
CCCTTGGCTGCACCCCAAGACCTGATCCTGGCATTGGATGGCGTGCGCCAAGCCTTCAACAACTTGCATGACAGCCGCTATGGGCACGCCGCAGTGGGTGAAATGATCGAAGTGGTCAACCTGCGCTTGACCGCCAGCGTACCCCGGCAAGACCATGCGGCACAGGGATTTTTGGCGGCCCCTTGGGAAGCCGAAAGCGCCACGCCCGAGAGTTGGCGCGAGGTGATTTACGACGACCCCCAAAAGCCCGTTTCGGCGCGCATTTTGTGGCGCCCCAGCCTGCCCGCAGGATTCGAGGTGACAGGGCCCGCCGTGCTCGAGGAGCCCAACTCCACCACCTTGGTCTTTCCGGGCGACCGCGCACGCATCAGTGCGCACGGCCACATCATCATCGACATTGACTTGCCCCAAGGAGTTTTGGCATGAACGCACCCACACCGGCAACGCGTGCACGCTCGGTCAACCCGATCACCCAAGAGGTGGTGACCCATTCGCTCATCGCCTATGCGGAAGAAATGGCCTTGGCGCTGTGCAAGTCGGCCTACAACATGATGATTTACGAGGTGCGCGACTTTTGCTGCGGCCTGATTGATGTGCAAGGCCGCATGATTTGCCAAAACGAAGGCGGGCTGCCCATCTTCTTGGCCGACCTGGGCTTGGCGGTTCAAGACGGGATCGAACGCTACGGCTTGGACGGCTTTGCGCCCGGTGACGTGGTGATCATGAACCATGCGGGCGTGTGTGGCCAGCACCTGAACAATGTGGTCGTCTACACACCCTGCTTTCACCAAGGCAAGGTGGTGGCTTTTGCCGCCAACCGCGCCCACTGGGTGGATGTCGGGGGCTTGCGCACCGGTTTTGGCAACGTGCAAACCTACGAGATTTTTCACGAGGGCATTCAAATGCGCTCGATCAAGTTGTACGAGGCGGGCCGGCGCAACGATGGCGTTTGGCAAATGATCCAAGACAACATCCGCTTCCCGCAATCTTCCTTGGGCGACTTGCGGGCCCAAATTGCCGCCTGCCAGTTGGGTGCCCGGCGTTTGGCCGAATTGCACCAACGCTATGCCCTGGAAACCGTCAATGACTGCATTGCCCAAGCCTGGGACCAGGCCGAGGCACAGGCCCGCGCGGTGGTAGCCGCCATGCCTGATGGGCGCTACAGCGCCGAGTCGCGCCTGGACAGTGACGGGCGGCGCTTGGACGTTCCCTTGCGGGTCAAGGTGACGGTGGAGATCAAGGGCTCCGACTTCACCATTGACTACAGCGAAATGAACGAACAAGTCCCCGGGCCGCTCAATTCGGGCTATTCAGGTGGCCTGTCGGCTGCGCGAGTGGCTTTCAAAATACTCACCATGCCGCGCGCCCCCGTCAATGAGGGTTGCTTTCGCCCGCTCAAGCTGATCTCTCCGGTGGGCACCATGCTCAACGCCCGCCCACCTGCGGCACTGGGCTTGTGGAGCATTGCCTTGCCCACGGTGATCGACACCTTGCTGCGCGCACTGGCGCCGGTTCTGCCGGGCGTCATCCCGGCCGCCCACAAAGGCGACATGGGCGGCTGCTCTTTTTACGGCCTGCGCGAGGGCAGCGGCGAGCGCTATGTGCTGATGAACATCTTCGGTGGCGGTTGGGGCGGACGCCACCACGCCGACGGCGAGTCGGCGGCCGTCTCCATCTGCCAAGGTGACGTGCGCAACACGCCGGTGGAGTTGCAGGAAATTCACTATCCGTTTTTGCTGGAATACCACCGCTTGCGCCCCGACAGCGGTGGGCCGGGTCGCTTTCGCGGCGGTTTGGGCGTGGAGTTGAAGTACCGCGCCTTGGAAAAAAGCACGGTCAACGTGATGCTCGAACGCATTTTGGAGCCGCCATGGGGCACCAACGGCGGCCACGATGGGCGCAGCAACGCGGCCACCTTGAGTAGCTCAGGCACGGAGCGTCCCGTGACCAAAGAAAGCAATATTGCTTTGTCTCCCGGCGACACCGTGGTGTTTCGCACAGCGGGGGGTGGGGGCTATGGCGACCCGAGTCTGCGCGATCCACAAGAGATATTGGAAGATTTGCGCCAGGGCTACATTACCCCCGCCCAGGCCCAGGCCGATTACGGGCACAGCGGCGTTTTCATAAACCAAGAGGTGAACCCATGAGCACAGACTTGCACACAGCGCGTTGGCAGCGCATTCAACAGGCCATGCGCACCCAAGGCCTGGACGTGCTGCTCTTGGCGGGCAATGCCTGGCGCAGCGACTACCTGCGCTATGCCATAGACGTCACCCTCATGGAAGGCGAGGCCGTGGCCTTGATCACCCTGGACCAAACGCCACAGGTGTGGGTACAACACCCGACCGAAGCGGCCCGCATACGGGCTGAGCGCAGAACATTGCACGTGCACCATGCCGCAGATTTTCAAGCGGCGGTATTGCAAGCCATGGCGCAAAAGGGCAGTTCTCGCCAAGCGGCGGCACCCAGCTCAGCATTGCCCTGGGGCTTGGCGCAAGGCCCGTGGGCCCAGCCTGTCGAAGCCACCACCGCATGGCTGGACGGATTGATGGTGAACAAATTGCCTGTCGAGGCCGATGCCGTAGAGCGTGCCGCACTTTTGGCCGACGCGGGTTATGCCGTGTTTGCCCAAGCGGCTCGGTTGGGGCGGCGCGAGTTCGAGCTGGTGGCCGACACCGAGGCCTGGCTGCGCACCCAATCGTGCCCAGAGAACTTCATGATCGTGGGTTCGGGCGGCGCGGAAGTGCGCGGCATGCACCCACCAGGCGACCGTGCACTGATCGAGGGCGACCTGGTCACCACCGAACTCACCCCTTGCGTGGACGGCTACTACGCCCAAATATGCCGCACCTTGGTGGTGGGCCAAGCCAGCGCAGCGCAGCGCGATGCGTATGCGGTGTTCAGCCAAGCCTTGGATGCAGGCATTGCCGCGGTGCGACCCGGGGCCACCCACGGCGATATCGCCCGGGCTCAAAACGCGGTATTTCGCCAGCATGGCCTCGGTGAATATGTGGGGCCCGAGTACACCCGAGTTCGTGGTCACGGCATGGGCTTGTACGTGGACGGCCCCCATGTGCTGGAAGACGTGAACTTGGTGCTGGCACCCGACATGACATTGATCGTCCACCCCAACACCTATCACCCGGCCGTGGGCTATATGGTTTTGGGCGACACAGTGCGTGTGACCGAAGATGGTTGCCGGGTGCTGACCCACACCACCCGAGAGTTGATCTCGGTGGTCCCATGAACCCCCTGGCTGACAAAGGAGCAACACCATGCGACGCGGATTGATGAGTTGGTCACAACAAGAAATGCCCCCAGAGCGCTTGCAAGCCCGCGTGTCAGAGGTTCAGGCCTGGATGGCCGAGCATGGCGTATCGGCGCTGCTGGCTCACACCTCGATCGCGCAACCCTCGGTGGTGCATTGGTTGACCCATTTCACCCCATATTGGAGCGAAGCCATGATGGTGGTTTGGCCCACCGGTGCACCCACCCTGCTGGCCTCGTTGACCAAACGGGTCCACCCCTGGATGCGCGAAGTCGGCTTGATGGGCGAGTTGATCATGGCCCCCCGACTGGGCGAACAAACAGCCCAGCATCTGCTGGGCCGCTTGAACCCGTCTGCGCGTGTCGCCATGGTGGGCTTGAATGACTTGTCTTGGTCGGTGGCCCAGCCCTTGCGACACCATGCGCCGGGCTTGCAATGGATCGACGCGTCGGACGGGTTTGCGGCGCTCAGGCGCGCATCCGACGCGGCTGAGCTGGGCTTGCTGGCGCAGGCCTCTGCCAAGGCCCAAATGGCTTTGCAGGCCACCCCCGCCGGCGTCAGCAACGCGGCACAAGCGACCGCTGCGATCGAGCACCATGCGCGGTTGGCCGGTGCTGAAGAGGTCATGCTGCGCATGGCCCCCGATTTGTCCAAACCCAGCGACTGGTTGCGCGTCGATGGCGATATGCCTTTGGCACCCCGTTATGCGGTTGAACTGTCCTTGGCCTACAAAGGCGCTTGGGTGCGGTGGGTGCGCAATTTCAGTACCGATGCCCCGCCCGCGGATTGGTCGCAGGCCCAGGCTTGGTGGCAACTGCAGCTGGCGGCCCCGGCACAAAACGCCCACCAGATGGCGGCTCCACCCGTGGGCACATTGCAGCATGGGCGCGTCGAGCTGTGCCAAGGCGGCTTGCCCTTGACCCCGGTGATGGACACCCACGCCAACCCTTTGCCGCTGCCCCAGGGCGTACGCTGGGGCGTGACCAGCGCACAGCTTCGGCTGCCCAGTGGTGACTGGTTCGCCGCACAACCGGTGCAATGGGCACACGCTGTTGCCACACCCATCTGAACGACCGAAATGACCGACATCACTCCGCAGAGGCTGCTATGGTCTTGAGTTTGATGGATGTGGCCCGCACGGCTGTGGCGCCAAGCCCAGAACTGGCGCCCAGCGCCCGGTTGCACTTGGCCGACGCTTGCATGGCACACAGCTTGGGGGTGCAAACGCCGCAAGCGGCGCGAATGCGTGCGGCTTGGCAGCTCACGTCCCCATCCCCTGCCTTGGCTGCTTTGCCCTGGCATGCCGCAAGTCTGCGCTTGTCGGAGGTGGACGACATCCATCGCCCCAGCGCCGTCACGGCCGCTGCCATGGTGGTGCCCACTGCACTGGCCGTGGCGCAATGGCAGCACAGCACACCCAGCGCATTGGCCAGCGCCTTGACGGCGGGTTATCGCGTGGCCCTGCAATTGGGCGTGGCCATGGGTGGGGCGCGTTTGTTGGCCCAGGGTCTGTGGCCCAGTTATTTGGTGGCGCCCTGTGCGGCGGCGGCCACCGCAGGGTACTTGCTGGGTTTGGACGAGCATGCCATGGCCCATGCCTTGTCCTTGGCCCTCTCCCAAACCGGTCGATCTGTGGGCCGCAGCCAAGGCGAGTGGCCTGGGCGCTGGTGGCTGTTTGGGCAAGCGGTCCAAAGCGGTTGCCAGGCCGCCATGGCTGCCCAACAAGGGATGCAAGGCGATTTGGGTTTGCTCACCCTTGCTTGGCTGCAATCGGTGGGTGGCGCAGGTGCAGTGGCTTTGGCCGATGCGCCAGCAGACCCGTGGCGCGAGATGAGTTTCAAGCCGCACTGTGCCGCCAAACAAACCTTGTCGGCCTTGCACGCTTTTCAACAACTGTTGAGCCAAGGCCTGCGGATTGGCGACATTGATCGCATTGAGGTGTGGGTGGCCCCCGCCTATGCCGCCATGATCGATCGCGAGCCCCCCTCAGCCAGTCGTTTGGCCAGCATGGTCAGTGTGCGCTGGCAGTTGACTTTGGCCGCCTGGGCCCCCGAGCGCTTAGACGATGTGCTGCGCATGCCCATGCAGGGTGACGCCGATTGGCTGACGTGGTCAGCGCGCGTTTCCGTGCAGGCCGAGCCTGAATGGGACAGCCTTTACCCATCTCAATGGCCTGCCCGGGTGCGGGTGCACACGGCCAACCAGGTGCTCGAGGCGCGTGCATCTGACAGCCCGGGCGACCCGGCTCTCCCCTGGTCGGAGGCTGACGTGCTGGACAAGGCCCAGCGCATGTTGGCCAACAGCCCTGAGTACGCGCTGGTGCCCTTGGCTCTGGACGCCTTGCACGACGCGCATGCGCTGCGCCAGCTTTTGCAGGCCTGGTCACCCTGAAGCCCGGTGCAGTTTTGGCTGAGTCATCCCAGCCTGGATAATCGCCGCATGACACCAACACCCTTCGGCCTGGGCCGTTTGAGCCCTGCCCAAAAAGGCGCTGCGGCCGCGCTCACCACCATCGTGGTGTGGACCTCGTTCATCATCATCTCGCGC
>JBEDFU010000264.1:0-19250 GCA_041174965.1 Pseudomonadota bacterium
CCATCCCAGAGCGCATCATCACGCGCCCGCCCAGCGCGGAGTTGCGACCCGACCAAACCGACCAAGACAGTTTGCCCGCTTACGAGGTGCTCGATGACATCTTGGAGCGCTTCATGGAAAACGACGAAAGCCCTGCGCACATCGTGCAGTCCGGCCACAGCCCGGCCGATGTGGAGAAAGTCACCCGTTTGATTCGCATCAATGAATACAAGCGTCGACAGTCTCCGGTGGGCATCCGCGTCACCCATCGCAGTTTTGGCAAAGATTGGCGTTATCCTATAACCAATCGCTTTCGCGAATGACATTTCAACCTGGAGTGAACATGAAACAAATCACCGCCATCATCAAACCTTTCAAACTCGAGGAAGTCCGCGAGGCCCTGGCTGACTGTGGCGTGACGGGGCTGACCGTGACCGAGGTCAAGGGTTTTGGCCGTCAAAAAGGCCACACCGAGTTGTACCGGGGCGCTGAGTACGTGGTGGATTTTTTGCCCAAGGTCAAGGTCGAGGTGGTGGTCAAGTCGGCCGATGTAGACGCTTGTGTCGATGCCATCGTGCGGGCCGCCCGCACTGGAAAAATTGGCGACGGCAAGATCTTCATCACCTCGGTTGAGCGGGTGGTGCGCATCCGCACCGGTGAGTTGGACGAATCGGCGGTTTAATTCCCTGGGGCTTGACCTGACAGACAGCACCCCTTACCCATCACCTTAAATCGCGCTCAGCCCAGACCCAGGTTTTTGCATACTGGCTTCTTGGGCCAACCCACTCAGCAATTTGTCCACATCGCTGCCGTGTTGAACCAGTTGCTGTTGTGCGGCACCGATGAAGCCGCGCTCGGTGGCATGCGACAAAAAACCAATCAAGCCATCAAAATAGCCTTCCACCGACAAGATGCCGATGGGCTTTTGGTGGTAGCCCAATTGGCGCCAACTCCAAACTTCGAACAACTCTTCCAGGGTGCCTATTCCACCGGGGATGGCCAAAAAAGCGTCGGCGCGCTCGGCCATCAATTGCTTGCGCTCGTGCATGGTCTGCACCACAAACAACTCGTCGCATTCATGCCGAGCCACCTCTTTGTCCACCAAGGCTTGGGGAATCACGCCCACCACCCGTCCGCCGGCTTGGGCGGTGGCCTGTGCCACCACACCCATCAAACCGTTGTTGCCCCCGCCGTAGATGAGTTGGCCTTGGTGTTTTCCAATCCAAGTGCCCACGGCTTGGGCCGCATCGGCATAGGCGGGGGATTCGCCCATGCGCGAGCCACAGTAAACGCACAAAGAGAAAGTGGGTTTCATGTCGATATGTCAGATGTGAAGCTCAATCGGGAATGGGCTCATGCACCAGTTGCGTGCCCGCCCAGGTGTCGTGCCAGAACTGGCGCCTGGGCGCAAAGCGAGATGACCAGGCCCAAACCATCACCCATGCCAGGGTCAAGGCCAGGGTCAGCATCACGGGCAATTGGGCCAGCCAGGCCAACAGCAGGGGTGGCGCAAACCAAAGGCAAGAGAGCAAAAAGCGTTTCAAAGCCAAAGACTGCGTCAACGCCTGGCCATGTCGATCCAGCACCCGGATGCGCCAGGTTTTCATGGCCAAGGTTTGCCCCTTGTGCCAAAACCACGTGAAATAAAGCGCCAGCACCAGAGCCACAAAAATTTGCAACCCCAATCGGTTGGCCAAGCCGTGCCGACTTTGGCTCAGGGCGCTGAACAGATAGGCGCTGATAAATGTAACCCCAAAGAGCAGCATGCCTTCGTAAAGCCAGCAGGCCATGCGGCGAAACAAGGTGGGGGTTCGGTGGGCGGCTTGGTCCAGCGGCGGCGCCGATGACGCGGGGGTCATTCGCTTTGGGTGGGCGCACTCGGCGCAGAGGCGGTCTGTGGCGCTTGAGGCAACAAGGTTGACGGGTCGAGCATTTCCACGTCGATTTTGGGGCCAGTGAGATGGGGCGCTTTGAGAGCCGGAGATGCCGCCAGTTTGTGGGAAGGCACTTTTTTCACCGCTGTGGCCGTACCCGTGTGCGTGGTTGGTGAGGCGGCGGCGAGTTTGTTTCGTTCTTCTGAACTCAAGGCCTGGTAGGCCTCCCACTTGGACCGTTTTTGGTCAGGGGTGTGCTGGGTGCTTTCGGCAAAGTTCAATCTTGCTTGTGCGCGTTGTTGTGGGCTCAGCTGTGCCCACTCCTGAACACGGGCATGGAGCTTGGTCTGCTCGTCGCCAGACAGGCTTGAGAAATTTTTGGCGATGGCCTGCCATTTGCGCTTTTGGGCGGCGCTGATGGATGGCCATAGCGTTTTGAGTGGGGCCAGGGCTTGCTGTTCTGTAGCCGTGAGTTCGGACCAGTTGGGGCGTGTTGGGGCAGCAGGGCTTGTCACCACATTCGGGCTTCCCGCCGCGCTGGTCAGAGGTGAGCCGGATGGGTTTGTGGGCACCTGAGCCGCTGCGCTCAATGCCCACGCGCAGGCCCATACCGTCAACAGCGGCAGGGTTCGGGTGCGAGGGCAATTCAAGCGCATGGGCTTAATCTTGGGTTGAATCAACCGATTGCAACTTTAAAAAATGCAAAAAACCAGGGTCGGTGTAGGCATGGGGGGGCAGGTCGTCGGTCAGCAAGGCAGAGTCCACCTCGGCCACTTCGTTGGCCCGGTAATCATCGAGCACCATGTTGATGGTGAACAAGCCCACCAGCAGCAAGGCGATGGGAAACATGCTGGCCAAGGGCGTCCAGCCCTTCCAAGGCGCGCCCAAACTCAGGGTCCCATGGCCCACGTGTTGGGCTTCGGTTCTGGCGACCAAGATGGGGGCCACCCGACGTGCAGCCACTGCGCGCATGCGCGCAGCGCGCAAGCGCTCTAGCACTTCGTAAGGCATTTGTTCTAAGTTGGCCGACAGGGCACGCGCCACGATATGGCCAAATTGGTCTTCGTTGGATGGGGCTGTGCTGGGCTTCATGGCGTTGATCTCTTGGTTTTCAGGGCGTTGGCAAGGGTTTGGATGGCGCGAAAGCAATGGGTTTTAACACTTCCTTCTGAACATCCCATGGCTGAAGCGGTTTCGGCAATGTCAAGCTCCTCCCAGTAACGCAGCAAGAAGGCTTCACGTTGACGTGGCGGCAATTTTTCAATTTCAATCTCGATTTCAGCCATGGTTTGGCTTTGCATCAGGCTTTGTTCGGCGCTTTGCTGCCAGCCATCGGTGTTGGCGGCACCCAAAACCTCTAACAAGTCAAAACCATCGTCATCGGCCTCACCTTGTGCGTCGCTGAAATTGACGAACAGAGAGTGGCGGGTTTTGCGCCGACGAAACCAGTCCAAGGTGCAATTGGACAGAATGCGCTGAAACAACAGGGGTAACTCGTCAGGCGGCTTGTCGCCGTAGTGTTCGGCGAGTTTCATCATGCTGTCCTGCACGATGTCCAAAGCCGCTTCTTCATCCCGCACGTGGTAGAGCGAGCGCTTGAAAGCACGCTTTTCCACGCTTTGTAGAAAAAGGGAGAGTTCTCGTTCGGTGGCCAATTTGCGTGAGCTTATCGCTGTGGCTTCAGCGACCGGTGATCGCCGAAGATTGAAGTGCGCTGGATTATGGCACTGGCGAATTTAGTTCCAAGACTGGCGCGGCAGGCCTGTGTTTTGATGCCATAATCGTGCCTCAATTTTGGCAAACGGGTCTGGATTCGGCGTCTTCTTGGGCGCTCATGGTCTTAGGCCCTAAGTCTTGACACCTCCCCACAAGGGCCGGTGAAGAGGCACCCAAGGTTTTTCGTATTCGAAGACTGAAAGGTTCATCATGGAAATCTCCAAAGCAGAATTCGCTTCTGCATCCTCTGCCGCGCTTGCCGCCCCCGAAGAACTCATGGGCGCTGAGATCATGGTTCGGGCTTTGCAGGCCGAAGGCGTCAAGTACCTGTGGGGCTACCCGGGTGGCGCGGTTCTCTACATCTACGACGCGCTGTACAAACAAAACACCATAGAGCATGTGCTGGTGCGCCATGAGCAAGCGGCGGTCCATGCCGCAGATGGCTACGCGCGTGCCACCGGTGAGGTGGGTGTCGCACTGGTCACATCAGGCCCAGGGGTGACCAATGCGGTCACTGGCATTGCCACGGCTTACATGGACAGCATCCCGTTGGTGGTGCTCACAGGGCAAGTGCCCACCCATGCGATTGGCTTGGATGCCTTCCAAGAGTGCGATACCGTGGGCATTACCCGTCCCATCGTCAAGCACAATTTTTTGGTCAAAGATGTGGCTGATTTGGCGCTGACGATCAAGAAAGCCTTCCACATTGCCCGTTCAGGCCGCCCTGGCCCAGTGGTGGTGGACATTCCCAAAGATGTGTCGTTCAAAAAGACGACCTACAGCGGCTACCCAGAAACGGTGAGCATGCGTTCCTACAACCCGGTGCGCAAGGGGCATGCTGGGCAAATTCGCAAAGCCATGGGCTTGTTGATGGGCGCCAAGCGCCCCTACATTTACACCGGTGGCGGCGTGTTGTTGAGCAACGCTTCCGACGAAGTGCGTGCCCTGGTCAACATGATAGGTGCGCCTTGCACCAGCACCTTGATGGGTCTGGGCGCCATTCCCGCCAGCGACCCCAAATTTTTGGGCATGCTCGGCATGCACGGCACCATTGAGGCCAACAACGCCATGCAGCACTGCGACGTGTTGATCGCCATTGGCGCGCGTTTCGACGACCGGGTGATTGGCAACCCAAAGCACTTTGCCCAAAACGAGCGCAAGATCGTTCACATCGACATCGACCCCTCCAGCATCTCTAAGCGTGTCAAAGTGGATGTGCCGATTGTGGGCGACGTCAAAGATGTGCTGACCGAGTTGATGAACCTGATCACCGAGTCCAAAGCCAAGATGGACGCCAAAGCCTTGGCCGATTGGTGGGCCACGGTTGAAGGTTGGCGCTCGAGAAAGTGCCTCAGTTACGACCGGGGCATCAATGACGTCATCAAACCCCAGTTTGTGGTGGAAACCCTTTGGAACATGACCAAGGATGTCGATGCCTACATCACTTCCGATGTGGGGCAACACCAGATGTGGGCGGCTCAGTATTACCGCTTTGACCAGCCCCGGCGCTGGATCAATTCCGGTGGACTGGGCACCATGGGCGTGGGCATTCCATATGCCATGGGCATCAAATTGGCCAAGCCCGACAGCGAGGTGTACTGCATCACCGGTGAAGGCTCGGTGCAGATGTGCATCCAAGAGCTGTCCACTTGCTTGCAGTACAACACGCCGATCAAGATCATGGCCTTGAACAACCGCTACCTGGGCATGGTTCGCCAGTGGCAAGAGATCGAGTATTCGGGCCGCTACAGCCACAGCTACATGGATGCCTTGCCGAATTTCGTCAAGCTCGCCGAGTCCTATGGCCATGTGGGCATGCTGATTGAGCGGGCGCAAGATGTGGAGGGCGCGTTGATTGAAGCGCGCAAACTCAAGGACCGCACGGTGTTCATGGACTTCCGCACCGATCCCACCGAAAACGTGTTCCCCATGGTGCAAGCCGGCAAGGGCATCACCGAAATGCTGCTGGGCAGCGAGGACTTGTAAAGCCCCTGATAAATGCGGGCTTGGTTTGTCACTGGGCCCATCTTTCAACCCTGAGAAGAATCTATTGCCCGCCAACTTTGCCGGTTACCGCTGGCAGACGAGGGCGGTGACACCCAGTCTGTCTGCTGCGGTGTCTGAGCGAAAAGAGGAATCCCCATGAAACACATTATTTCTGTCTTGCTGGAAAACGAACCGGGCGCTTTGTCCCGCGTCGTGGGTTTGTTTTCTGCCCGTGGTTACAACATTGAATCCTTGTCGGTGGCCCCCACTGAAGACCCGAGTTTGTCGCGCATGACGCTGCAGACCGTGGGCTCTGATGATGTGATCGAACAAATCACCAAGCACCTGAACCGATTGATTGAAGTCGTCAAAGTGGTCGACTTGACCGAAGGCGGCTACACCGAGCGCGAATTGATGATGGTCAAGGTGCGTGCGATCGGCAAGGAGCGCGAAGAGATGAAGCGCATGGCTGATATTTTCAGGGGGCGCATCATTGATGTCACTGAAAAAAGCTACACCATCGAAGTCACTGGCGATCAATCCAAGAACGATGCCTTCTTAGAGGCCTTGGACCGATCGGCCATTTTGGAAACCGTGCGCACCGGCGCTTGCGGCATTGGCCGTGGCGAACGCGTGTTGCGTGTTTGATTCAACCCACCCCTTTCCCAACCCTTTATCACCCAGGAGAAATCATGAAGGTTTATTACGACAAAGACTGTGACTTGAGCATCATCAAAGGCAAGACCGTGGCCATCATTGGTTATGGTTCACAAGGGCATGCCCACGCGCAAAACCTCAACGACAGCGGCGTCAAAGTCCTGGTGGGTCTGCGTCCCGGCGGTGCGAGTTGGAACAAGGTGGAAAAAGCCGGCCTCAAAGTGGCTTCGGTGGCCGACGCTGTGAAAGCCGCAGACGTGGTCATGGTGTTGTTGCCCGATGAGCAAATCGCCAGCGTCTACACCAACGACATTGAGCCCAACATCAAAAAGGGCGCTTCCCTGGCCTTTGCCCACGGCTTCAATGTGCACTACAACCAAGTGGTGCCCCGTGCCGATTTGGATGTGTGGATGGTCGCGCCCAAGGCGCCCGGCCACACCGTGCGCTCAACCTATGCCCAAGGCGGCGGTGTGCCCCATTTGGTGGCTGTGCACCAAGACTGCAGCGGCAAGGCCCGCGACATGGCGCTGAGTTATGCCATGGCCAATGGTGGCGGCAAGGCTGGCATCATTGAAACCAACTTCCGCGAAGAAACCGAAACCGACTTGTTCGGCGAGCAAACCGTTTTGTGCGGTGGTGCGGTTGAACTCATCAAGGCGGGCTATGAAATCCTGGTCGAAGCCGGTTATTCGCCTGAAATGGCGTATTTCGAGTGCTTGCATGAGCTCAAACTCATTGTTGACCTGATTTATGAAGGCGGCATCGCCAACATGAACTACTCGATCTCGAACAACGCCGAATACGGCGAATACGTCACTGGTCCTGAGATCATCAACGATCAATCGCGTGCGGCCATGCGCAAGGCACTGGAGCGCATTCAAAACGGTGAATACGCCAAGAGCTTTATTTTGGAAGGCCGCACCGGCTACCCCAGCATGACGGCCCGCCGCCGCTTGACCGAAGACCATTCGATCGAAAAAGTGGGTTCGCAATTGCGCTCCATGATGCCTTGGATTTCCAAGAACAAATTGGTCGACAAAACCCGCAATTGAGCGTTTGAGCGTTCAATGCACAAAGGCCACCTGGGTGGCCTTTGTGTTTGTGTCTTATTCAACGATACACTGAGACCATGTCTTCCAACACCTACCCCCACCCCATCTTGGCACGCGAGGGCTGGCCTTTCATCTTGTTGGCCTTGGCGCTGGCCATTGGTGCCCATGCCACTGCGGGTTGGGCCTGGGCTTGGCCATTTGACGTGGTTTTGGTGTTTGTGGTTCAGTTCTTCCGCGATCCTGCGCGGGCCATTCCTGACATGCCCAACGCTGTGCTCTCGCCTGCGGATGGCCGCATTGTCAAAATTGAAAAAACCTTTGACCCCTTTGCCCAGCGCGATGCCATTTTGGTCAGTGTGTTCATGAATGTGTTCAATGTGCACAGCAACCGTTCCAGCGTGAACGGTGTGGTGCGCAGCGTCAGCTACTTTCCCGGTTTGTTTGTGAATGCCGATTTGGACAAAGCCTCCACCGAAAACGAACGCAATGCCGTGGTGATTGATGCCCAAATTGGTGCCGAACAACACACCATCACCCTGGTGCAAGTCGCGGGCCTGATTGCCCGGCGCATCCTGTGCTATGTGCAGGCCGGTCACGCATTGCAAAAAGGCGAGCGTTATGGCTTTATCCGTTTTGGCTCGCGGGTCGATGTGTATTTGCCCTTGAGCGCGCAAGTTCTGGTGGCCCCGGGTGACAAGGTGTCGGCCACCTTGACGCCTTTGGCAACCGTCGGCTGAACGCAGTCCAGGTCTGAAAATCTTCGCATGACCGAGCCCACCGATAAACCTGAGGATTTGCCTGCGCGCCCGCGCAAGGGCATTTATGTCTTGCCCAATTTGTTCACTTTGGCGGCTTTGTTCGGTGGCTTTTACGCCATTGTCATGGCCATGAACAACCGTTTCGATTTGGCCGCCATGGGGGTGTTTTGCGCCATGGTGCTCGACAGTTTGGACGGGCGTGTGGCGCGCATGACCAACACGCAAAGCGCGTTTGGTGAGCAAATGGACTCGCTGGCCGACATGGTCTCTTTTGGGGCTGCACCTGCATTGATTGCTTACGAATGGTCGCTCAAAGGCCTGGGGCGCTGGGGCTGGGTGGCCGCCTTTGTCTACATTGCCTGCGCAGCCTTGCGCTTGGCCCGCTTCAATGTGAACACCTCGGTGGTGGACAAGCGCTACTTCCAAGGACTGCCTTCTCCCGCTGCGGCAGCTTTGGTCATGGGCTATATCTGGATCATGACCGAGTTGCAATGGATGGATGGCTCCATCACCTGGATCATGTTTGCGGTGTGTTTGTTCTCTGGCCTGACCATGGTGACCAATCTGCCGTACTACAGTTTCAAAGACATTCAAATGAAAAAGAGCGTGCCTTTTGCCGCCATTGTTTTGATTGCTTTGATCATCGCTGTCATCAACATTGATCCGCCCTTGGTGCTGTTCGCCTTGTTCGTGAGCTATGGTCTGAGCGGTTACGCGGTATACGCTTACCGCAAAGCCACTGGGGTGCAAACCAGCGTGATCAGCACATCCACCGATGAGCCCGACGAAAAAGGCTTGCACAACTGATGCAAAGCCTGTGATATGCTGTGGGCCATGAAATCACTTTGCTTGCTACTGCTACTTCGCGCCATCGGGCGGAGTGGGTAGCGCGCGCGCATTCCATCCAAGGCCCGTATGCCAGCGCTACGGGCCTTTTGTTTTTTTGGCTATGATTTTTCTTGAACAGGAGAAGTGACATGAGCGACCAATTGATCATTTTTGACACCACCTTGCGCGACGGTGAGCAGTCTCCAGGTGCTTCGATGACCAAAGACGAAAAGCTGCGCATCGCCCGTCAGTTGGAGCGCCTCAAGGTGGATGTGATCGAGGCTGGTTTTGCGGCCAGCTCCAATGGCGACTTTGATGCCGTTCAAGCCATTGCCAATGCGATCAAAGATTCCACCGTGTGTTCTTTGTCCCGCGCCAATGACCGCGATATTTCGCGCTCGGCCGAGGCCCTCAAGGGCGCGAAACGGGCCCGCATCCACACCTTCATTGCCACCTCGCCCTTGCACATGGAAAAAAAGCTGCGCATGACGCCCGATCAGGTGTTTGAGCAGGCCCGGCAATCGGTGCGTTTTGCCCGCAACTTGTTGGATGACATTGAATTCAGCCCTGAAGATGGCTACCGCAGTGATGTGGATTTTCTGTGCCGTGTGATCGAAGCCGTCATTCAGGAGGGCGCCACCACCATCAATGTGCCTGACACGGTGGGTTACGCCATTCCTGAGCTGTATGGCGAATTCATTCGCACCTTGCGTGAACGCATCCCCAATAGCGACAAAGCCATTTGGTCGGTGCACTGCCACAACGATTTGGGCATGGCGGTGGCCAACTCTTTGGCGGGCGTCAAGATCGGTGGCGCGCGCCAAGTCGAGTGCACCATCAATGGCTTGGGTGAGCGGGCGGGCAATTGCTCTTTGGAAGAGGTGGTGATGGCCATCAAAACCCGGCGCGACTACTTTGGCTTGGATTGCGGCATCGATACCCGACACATTTTGGCCGCCAGCCGCATGGTGAGCCAAACCACGGGCTTTGTGGTCCAGCCCAACAAAGCTGTGGTGGGGGCCAATGCCTTTGCGCACGCCTCTGGTATCCATCAAGACGGTGTCCTCAAAGCACGTGACACTTACGAGATCATGCGCGCCGAGGATGTGGGCTGGAGCGCCAATAAATTGGTTTTGGGCAAGCTCAGTGGGCGCAACGCCTTCAAGCAGCGCTTGTTGGACTTGGGTGTGGAGATGGCGTCCGAGGCCGATATCAACGCCGCTTTTGCCCGCTTCAAAGAGCTCGCTGATCGCAAGAGTGATATTTTTGACGAAGACATTTTGGCCCTGGTCAGCGAAGAGACCACCCACCAAGGCGACGATGCCTATGGCTTTGTGTCTTTGGCACAGCACAGCGAAACCGGTGAGCGGCCCCAAGCCAAGGTGGTGTTCACCGTGCATGGCAAAGAGGTGCATGGCCAGTCCGACGGCAATGGTCCAGTAGACGCTTCGCTCAAAGCCATTGAGAGCCACGTGAAAAGTGGCGCCGAGATGGTCTTGTATTCGGTCAATGCCATCAGTGGTTCCACCGAAAGCCAAGGCGAGGTCACAGTGCGCCTGCAAAACAGTGGCCGGGTGGTCAATGGCGTGGGTTCAGACCCCGATATCGTCGTGGCATCGGCAAAGGCGTACTTAAGTGCACTCAATAAGCTCCAAAGCAAGGCCGATCGGGTGGCGGCGCAAGGCTAAACGGCGGCCACCATGGAATTGGGCGTTGGTTACTTGATAAATGTTTTCCAAGTCTTTGATCTTGCGAAACTATTTTTCTTTGTTAGACTCCAGGCTTCTAGATTCGTGGGGTAGCGCTTTGAAGCAAATTGCACTGTGTTGGGGCAGGTTGTTCTTGTCCATGTGTTTGGCAGGTTCTGCATTTGCGGCTGAACCTTCAAAATCAACAACTTCAGCTGCGGCCAAAAAACCGGTTGCCCAGGCCCAACGCAACAAGGCCAAAGCCAAAACCAAAGCGCCTGTGAAAGCCCGCGTCGACACGCGGCCCTCTTTTGGCAAAGTGGCCGGCCTGCATGACGTGAGCGATGAGCTCTCACTCAAGTCCAGCGTGGCCTTGGTGGTGGACCAAGAAACCCACGAAGTGCTGCTGAGTAAAAACGACAGCGCTGTGTTGCCCATCGCCTCCATCACCAAGCTGATGACGGCCTTGCTCATCAACGATGCGCAGTTGCCCATGGATGAGATGATCACCATCACCCAAGATGATGTGGACACCGAGAAGGGCAGCAGTTCACGCTTGCAAGTGGGTACCAGTTTGGCCCGTGGTGAGTTGTTGCATTTGGCCTTGATGGCGAGCGAAAACCGCGCCGCCCACGCTTTGGGCCGAACCTACCCTGGTGGGCTGCATCGCTTTGTTGAACTGATGAACCAAAAGGCCAAAGACATCGGCATGACCGATACCCGCTTTGTCGAGCCCACGGGCTTATCGAGCAAAAACCAGTCCAGCGCCAAAGACCTGGTCACCTTGGTGCAAATCGCTTATCGCGAGCCTGTGTTGCGCGACCTCTCCACCAGCGACAGCCATGTGGTCGATGTCGGCCGCCACAGCCTGAAATACAAAACCACCAACCGTTTGATCAACAACCCGAGCTGGGACATCGGTTTGCAAAAAACCGGTTACATCTCCGAGGCAGGTCAGTGCTTGGTGATGCAAACCAAAATCGCTGGGCGCAAACTCATCATGGTCTTTTTGGATTCGGCTGGCAAACTCAGCCGCATTGCCGACGCGGAGCGCGTTCGCCGTTGGGTCGAGGCCAAGCACCGCGCGGTTGTTCCGCAAACCTGATCGTCAGTCAAGCCCGGGCGGCCCACACGCCGCACTGGTCGATGCCAGATAAAACTTTGGCCCTTGGCGGGCGAGGTTATTCAACCGATTCAGCGCTGTCAAGCAGCCAACAGGCGTTGGGTGAGCCATTCAGGCTCTTGAACCATGACCTCATGCCCGCAAGCCACCCGCTCCACCTGCCACCCTGTGGTGTCTTTAAGCCGATCTTCCACCGCAGCAAAGGGTGAAGGGTCGTAGCCAGCCGCGCGGATGTACACCGCCTTGCGCACATGCTCCCAAGGACGGTCGTGTTCCAAGGCTTGCAGCATGCAAGCGGCGGGCTGGTCGCTGGTGCGGCGATCCACCCAGGCCTGGTCTTCGGCTGACGTGATCTTCCAAGATGCTGCGCTGGGTGAAGGGATGCGCCAGTTTGACCCAAATGCCAGGCGCGCTTTTTCGCGCCGATCCTCTGGCATGGCGTCCACCAGGCTTTGCTGAGGTTCCGGCACAAAAGCATCCAAATACACCATGGCGTCGATGCGGCTGCGCAAGGCCTCGGCCACGCCAGTGATCACCATGCCGCCATAACTGTGGCCACACAACACGATGTCTTCTAACTCTTCGGATTGAATGAGGCCGACCACGTCTTGCACATGGGTCATCAAATTGACCTCGGGGGTGAGCAGGTGGGCGCGATCGGCCAATCCGGTCAAGGTGGGCGTGAAAACACGATGCCCTGCAGCCAACAGCCGGTCACTGACCCGGCGCCAGCACCATCCCCCGTGCCAGGCCCCATGAACCAGAACAAAGTGGCGTGCCGAGGCCGAGGGTGGGTTCATGGCTGAGGAAAGGGGGTCAATGGCTCAAAATCTTCGACAAAAACTCTTGTGCCCGCGCACTGCGGGGTGCACCAAAAAACTCGTCGCGGGTGCAGTCTTCCACGATCTTGCCTTGGTCCATGAAGATCACTCTGTGGGCCACCTTGCGGGCAAAGCCCATTTCGTGGGTGACCACCATCATGGTCATGCCTTCTGAGGCCAGTTGCACCATCACGTCCAACACCTCGCTGACCATCTCTGGGTCCAGTGCGGAGGTGGGTTCGTCAAACAGCATGGCGACCGGGTCCATGGCCAAGGCCCGGGCGATGGCCACACGTTGTTGCTGTCCACCCGACAACTGACCTGGAAACTTTTGCGCATGCTCGGACAAGCCCACGCGATCGAGCAAGCCCAAGGCCTTTTCCTGCGCTTGTTCGGCCGAGCGGCCCAGCACTTTGATTTGACCCAGCGTCAGGTTCTCCGTCACGCTCAGGTGTGGAAACAACTCGAAGTGCTGAAACACCATGCCAATGCGGGCGCGCAGCTGGGGCAGGTTGGTGCTGGCATCACCCACCGATAAACCGTCCATGTGGATGCTGCCTTGCTGAAACGGCTCCAAACCGTTGGCGCATTTGATCAAGGTGGATTTGCCCGACCCTGAAGGCCCGCACACCACCACGACCTCGCCTTTGTTGACCTGGGTGCTGCATTGGTTGAGGACTTGGAAGTCCCCATACCATTTGCTCACGTTTTGAAAGTTCAGGGTTGTCGGCATGCTTGTCTTTCAGCGGATGATGGCGGTGCGCGCTTGCAAGCGGCGCACACCCCAAGAAGCGAGGGAGCAAATCACAAAGTACACCAAGGCGGCAAAGGTGTACATCTCCAAAAGGCGGCTGTCGCGGTTGGCCACTTTGCTGGCGGCCCCCAAAAAGTCGGTGCTTGAGATCACATACACCAGCGAGGTGTCTTGAAACAAGATGATGGATTGG
The DNA here is from genome assembly GCA_041174965.1 of Pseudomonadota bacterium. Taxonomy (GTDB): domain Bacteria; phylum Pseudomonadota; class Gammaproteobacteria; order Burkholderiales; family Burkholderiaceae_C; genus Limnohabitans. The sequence goes on from JBEDFU010000264.1 coordinate 13,430, forward strand.
GTCATCAGCACCGGCAACATGTTGCGAAACGCTTGCGGCAACACCACATAGGTCATGGCTTGGCGGTAATTCAGACCAATGGCGTAGGCCGCAGAGATTTGCCCACTCGGAATGGACTGAATGCCGGCGCGCATGATCTCGCAAAAGAAGGCCGCTTCAAACAGGGTGAAGGTGATCAAAGCACTGGCAAAAGCGCCGACCTTGATGGGATCTTTGCTGCCCAATATCCAAGCACCCAACCAGGGCACCAGGAAAAAGAACCAAAAAATCACAAGCACCAAGGGCAGCGAGCGCATCAGGTTGACATACGCGCCTGCAAAAGCCGACAGCGGCTTGATGGGTGACAAGCGCATCAGCGCCAGCGCGGTGCCCAGCACCACCCCACCGACCATGGACAAGGCGGTGAGGGTGAGGGTGAAGCTCATGCCCTCTTTGAACAGGTACTCCCAAGAGCGGGCAATGACGTCGAAGTCGTAATTCATGCTCAGTGCCCTGCCTGTGGCGCATTGCTGGCCGAGCCAATGTAGCCGGGCAAGCGCAAGTGGTTCTCTAACTTGCGCATGGCCAACACCACGCACAGGTTGACCAACAGGTAAATCAACGTGGCGGCGGCAAAGGCCTCGAACACATGAAAGCTGAACTCTTGCATGGCGCGTGCGCGGCCGGTCAACTCCATCAAGCCAATGGTCAAGGCCAGCGATGTGTTTTTGATGGTGTTCAAAAACTCAGAAGTCAGCGGCGGCAAGATGATGCGAAACACCACAGGCAGCAGCACAAAGCGGTAGGTTTGCCAGGTGGTCAAGCCAATGGCTAAACCGGCCATGCGCTGCCCTCTGGGCAAGGCCTGAATGCCAGAGCGCACCTGCTCTGCCACCCGCACCGACATGAACAAACCCAGGCACAGCACGGCTGGCACCAAGGAAGACCAAGGCGGCGGCATTTGTTTGATCGCGTCTCCCCAGGCTTGGGGCAACAGTTCCGGAAACACAAAGTACCACAGGAACATTTGCACCAACAAGGGAATGTTGCGAAACAATTCCGTGTAGGCCAGACAGGCTTTTTCGATCGCCGGTCTGCCCAGGGTGCGCAAAGTGCCCACCAGCACACCCAAAGCCAGTGCCAGTGTCCAGGCCAACAAAGCGGTGACCACGGTCCACCCCAGACCACCGATGAGGTAGGCCAAGTAAGTGCCCGATGCACCTGGCTCGAGCTGGGCAAAGATTTGCCAATCCCAGTTGTATTTCATTGCACCGTGTGTGGTCTGTGTGGGTGAAGGGTGAAGCTGATTTCAGCCCAAAAAAAAGGGAACTTGCGCTCCCTTTTTGGGCCGAGTTCAGAAGATCACTCGTAGACCTTGGGGTCGGGAGAATCGGTGGGTTTGGCCATCACTTTTTTCAAGCTGGGGCTCATGGGGATGCTCAAGTTGATGCCTTTGGGGGCAATGGGCTTTTCAAACCAAGTGTTGTAGATGCCATTGATCTGGCCAGACGACATCAAGGCGCCAATGGCGCTGTCGACCACCTGCTTGAACTTGGGGTCATCCTTGCGAATCATGATGCCGTAGGGCTCCACTGACAAAGCCTCGCTGGAGATTTCATAGTCGCCGGGAGTTTTGGCATTGGCCACCAAGCCGGCCAACAAAATGTCGTCCATGGCAAAGGCGGCGGCGCGGCCGGTTTCAACCATCAAAAAGGCCTCGGCGTGGCCATTGGCCGAAACGATGTTGATGCCCAGGTTTTGCGCGGCGTTCAACTCGGTGACTTGTTTGATGTTGGTGGTGCCGGCGGTAGAAACCAGGGTTTTGCCCTTCAGGTCAGCCAGCTTTTTGATGCCGGAGCTCTTTTTGTAAACGATGCGGTTGGCCGTCACAAATGTGGTGGGCGCATACGACACCTGTTTTTGGCGGTCGGCATTGTTGGTGGTCGAGCCGCATTCAATGTCCACGGTGCCGTTGGCCAGCAGGGGAATGCGGTTGGCCGATGTCACCAACTGGTATTTGACTTCGAGCTTGGCCAGGCCCAGATTTTTTTGCACAGCGTCTACGATGCGCAGGCACAGATCGATAGAGTAGCCAATCGGCTTTTGTTTGTCGTCGTAGTAGGAGAAGGGGATGGAAGCATCCCGGTGACCAATGGTGAAGCTGCCGCTGGATTTGACTTTTTCCAAGGTGTCGGCATGGCCCAGCGTGGCGGCCAAAGCAAGGGCCAGGGTGGCCACGGTGCGCAATGAAGAACTCATGAATACTCCTACAAAAATGAGTGCGAATACTAGCCTAAAAATACACCTTTGGACAAGAAAAATAACCATCTCTCAAACTTGGGGTTTGCCCTTGGGTTCGGGCTTTCACACTTGCATCACCCCGGTGCATGTGTGAGGATCAAGCACCAATCTGGGGGATGGGCATGGGCATATGGATTGAATTGGGCGTGTTTGCCCTGGTGTTTGTGTTTGCCATCCACCAGTGGCACGACCTGAAAAAAGAAAAGGCCAAGCGCGAAGCCGCCCGCCAGAAAACTGACCCACCGACAAAGGACCACCATGATTGATGCATTGCGCCGATTCAGCCCTTGGGCGCTTCTTTTTGGGGCCTTCACGGCCTGGGCCCAGCCCTATCCCAACAAGCCGGTGCGCATCTTGGTGCCCTTTGTGGCCGGTGGCACCAGCGATATCGTGGCCCGTGCCGTGGCGCAAAAACTCAACGAAGCCGGTTATGTGACCTTGGTGGAAAACCGCCCTGGCGCCAACGGCAGCGTGGCTGCCGAGGCACTGGTCAAGTCGCCACCCGATGGCTACACCATCATGGTGGGCTCGATTGGCACCTTTGCCATCAACATGGGGCTGTACAAAAACCCGCGCTACGACGTGATGCGCGACTTGGAGGCCATCACTGTGGCGGTCAGCACCCCCAATGTCTTGATCACGCCGCCGCAGTTTCCGGCCAACAACCTCAAAGAGTTCATCGACTATGCACGCAAAAACCCGGGCAAGGTGTCGTATGGGTCATCGGGTTCAGGCTCGAGCGACCACTTGTCGGCCGAGATGTTCAAAATCCAAACCCAATCCTTTGGGGTGCACATCCCTTACCGCGGGGGTGCGGCGGCACAAACCGACATCATGGCGGGCAACATTGAAGCCTCGTTCCAAAACTTTGGCACTGTTGTCCCCTACATTCGCGCGGGCAAGATGAAGGCCTTGGCCGTCACCTCCAAAAACCGCATGCCCCAATTGCCCCAAGTGCCGACCATGATCGAAAGCGGCTTGGCCGACTTTGATGTCACCTCTTGGCAGGCTTTTGCAGCCCCCAAAGGCACGCCCAAAGACATCATTGCCAAACTGCATGCCGACATGGCCAAGGGCTTGCGCTCGCCCGAATTGACCCAACGTTTCAATGCCCAAGGCTTTGACATCGTGGCCAACACACCGGCCGAGGCCTCGGCGTTTTTCAAGCAAGAGATCGACCGTTGGACGGCGGTGGTCAAGCAGTCCGGCGCGACCGTTGACTGAAGGGGCGCGGTTAAGTTTCCAAGCGCTTTTGCAACTGCTCTGACCAGGTTTGCATGGGCAGTTTGCTGGGGTTGTCGCGCACCAGTGCCTCGGTGTCGGCCATCAGTTTTTGAGTCGGCTCAGCCAGGTCGATGGGCACGGCAAAAGGCTGACTCACATACCAAAGGGAGGGCGTGTACAACTCCACGCGGTTGCCCTCGGGGTCAAAGAAATAAATGCTCCAGGCATTGCCGTGGCTGATGGTGCGCTGAATTTGCACCTTTGCTTTGCTCAGTTGGGCATAAAAGGTGCGCAGGTCTTCCAGCGAATCCACCTTGAACGAGATTTGGTTGATGGGCGAAAACCCCGAATCTTCGGGCCGCCCCGAGGCCAGCACCAATTGGTGGTGCTCTTGCGGGTTGCGGCTCAAAAACACAATCTGACCACCGGCGAAATACTCGCCACCATCGGTTTGCACCAGGCCCAGGGTGGCTTGGTAAAACTCAACCATGCCTGTCAAGTCTTGGCAATACAGACCAAAGTGGGTCAATTGCGCGTTGGGGATTTTGCGTTTGCTCATCAATGGGCGCGGCATGGGGTATTGGGGTTCATTGGCGTTCGATTTTCTTTTGTTCAACGATGCGCTTCCAAACGGCCATTTCGCGCTCGATGCGCTCGCGCATCTGCGCAGGCGTTGAGGGGATGGGTGTGCCACCCAATTCGGCAAAGCGCTTTTTCACATCGTCCATGTCCAATATCACGCGCACTTCGCGGTTGATTTTGTCCACCACGGCCGCCGGTGTGCCGGGTGCCACCGCCAAGCCCAACCAAGAGCTGAAGTCCAAACCGGGCAGGGTTTCGGCCACGGTGGGCAAGTCGGCCATCAGGGGCGAGCGGGTCGAAGCGGTCGAGGCCAAGCCGCGCACCTTGCCACCACGGATTTGGCCAAACGCAAAGGTGCTGGTTTCGACCATCACATCCACGCGGCCACCCAGCAACTCAATCATCGCTGGGCCAGCCCCTTTGAAGGGCACATGCAGCATGGACACGCCCGCTTCGCTGGCCACCCATTCACCGGTCAGGTGCTGCAAGCTGCCCACCCCTGCTGAAGAAAAACTCATCTTGCCTGGCTGGGCTTTGGCGCGGGCCAGCAAATCGGGCAGCGACTTGATGGGAGAGTCTTGCGCCACGCTGATCACCATCGGGTAGGCGACGATGGTCGAGACCAAACCAAAGTCTTTCACCGGGTCGTAGGGCAGTTTGTTCATCACCGCAGCCGACACGGGGTGACCCCCGGTGAGCAGCACCATGTTGTAGCCGTCGGGTGTGGACTTGGCGACAAAGTCGTTGGCAATCAAGCCTGTTGCGCCGACCTTTTGTTCCACCACCACGGGCTGGTTCAAACGCTCAGACAGCTTTTGCGCCAGCAATCTGGAGATGATGTCCGAACTGCCCCCAGGCGGGAACCCCACGACGAAGCGAATGGGCTTGTTGGGGTAGTCTTGTGCGTGGCTGGCGAAGGGGGCAGAAAAGGCCAGGGCCGCCAACAAAGAAACACCCACGCCGCGTTTGAAATTTTGCAAAATGAACATCTTGAAACCTATCTTTGGAACAAGCCGAAGTATCGCCAATAATCAAATTGCAAATCCCTGAGGTTTTCCCGGCTAAGTGGTTTGTCGCATTCGCAGTTCCATGGCACCCAGGCCCCAGCAAAAAAACCACTTGATATCCACATTTCACACATCACCATGACCCCATCACCCCCGACCCCAGACGCTCAATCCGCTGCTAACTGGTTGCTCCAAGCCTGGCACAACCGGTCTGTCATCGATGCATGGCCCAGCGCTGTACAGTCGATTGATCGCTCATGGGCTTACCCGGTTCAAAACGCTTTGTTCAAGGCGACCCAAGGCACCCATTTGGGTTGGAAGATCGCCGCCACCAGCACGGCAGGCCAAAAGCACATTGGGGTCAGTGCACCCCTGGCCGGGCGGCTCATGCGCGAGCGCTGCCATGCCGATGGCGCGCCAGTGGATGTGCAACGCAACCGCATGCGGGTGGCCGAGGCCGAGTTTGCGTTTCGCATGGGTCGCGATGTCACCGCCCCAGCAGGTCACAAATTGGGTTTGGAAGACGTGCTGGCCGCGGTGTCTGCGGTGCACTTGGCCATCGAATTACCGGACTCGCGCTTTGCCGACTTTTCCCGCATGGGCGAAGCCAGCTTGATCGCCGACTTTGCCTGCGCCTGCGATGTGGTGATGGGCCCCCAAGCCCAGGTCGATGTGCGCAGCTGGGACTTTGCCGGGCATGCGGTCAGCGTGGCGATCGATGGACACAC
>JBEDFU010000265.1:0-3778 GCA_041174965.1 Pseudomonadota bacterium
GGCTGGGGGCGGCCACGGGGGCGATCACCGGGTCGCTGGGCTGGGGTGCGGGCCGGTAAACGATGTCATGCACCTCGGTCAAACACAAACCAGCTTGGCTGTGCACCTCGTGCTCGACCTCCACAAAAATCAAATCGCCAGAACGCCCGGCCTTGTGCTTGACCGAAGCAATGCGCGAACGCCTTTGCACAGCATCGCCCACTTTGAGTGCCTGCACCCAGGTCAAACGCCCGCCAGCCCACATGCGCCGGGGCAAGGGCACGGGTGGCAAAAACCCACCGCGCAGGGCATGGCCATCGGGGCCCAATTCGCTTTGCGCATGGGTCGGCAAGAAATACAGCCAATGGCCCAGAGGTGGAAGCGCTGTGCCACGTTGCACATCGCTCAATGGCCGGTCGAGGGTGGCCATCCAACCGCGCAATGGGGCGGCACTGATGTCATCGTGCAAGGTATCGCTGCGGCCTTGCCATGATTGCAAGTGCGCCAAGGTGGTGGGGTCGATCAAAGTCATGGGCGCAGTCTACCCAATCCATCCCCCATTGCCCTGCGGGGGAACCCTCTCAAGCTCGTGCTTCGGCCAAGCCCTCGTCGGGCATGGCGACCCAATGCCCGCCCAGTTGTTGCACGCTCACCCGGTGCTGGAACACCAGGCGCAAGGCGGCATGGGTTTGCGGATCGTCGCAGCGGCCTTGATGGGCCAGGCGGCCATCATCGATCAGCAGCAAGTGGTCGGCCCGCAAAGCCAAGCTGAGTTCGTGCATCACGCTCACCACGGTCACCCCTTGTGCCACCAAGCCGCGCACGGTGGCCAACCAATCCACTTGGTGCGGCATGTCCAAGTGGGCCAGGGGTTCGTCCATCAGCAACACGGGGGCCTGAACGGCCAAAGCGCGGGCCAGCAACACCCGCTGGCGCTCGCCGCCGGACAACTGTGCCAAGGGCCGATGGCGCAAGTCCCAGCATTGGGTTTGCCCCATCACGGATTGCACCACCGCATGGTCTTGGGCGCTGGGGCCTTGCCACCAGCGTTGGTGCGGCAATCGACCCAGCATCACCACATCCAAAGCGAGCACATCGTCATCACCATCGGTGGTTTGACCCAACCAAGCCAATTGCTGTGCTCGGGCCTGGGTGGCCATGCCGCTGCGGGACAGGCCCAAAACTTCCACTTCACCAGTAGCGGGCAGCAAGCCCGCCAGGGCTTTGAGCAAGGTGGTTTTGCCTGCTCCGTTGGGACCGGCCACGCTGGTCCAACAACCACGCGCAATCGACACATTCAAGGGGTGCAGCACCGTGCGCCCGCCCAAAACCACCTGCAGGCCCGTGGCCTGTAAAGCGTTGGATGGGCGATTCATGGCGCGGCCCTTTGGGGTTGCCGGTGCAGTCGCCACAACAAATAGCCACCGCCGAGCACGGCGGTCAAAATCCCCACAGGCAGTTCACGCGGCGCCATCACCATGCGGGCCATGACATCGGCTGCACACAACAACAAGCCGCCCATGGCGGCCGATAAAACGAGCAAGGGGCCATGTGAAAGTGAGGCGCGTGAGCGCACCAAATGCGGCGCGACCAAGCCCACAAAGGCGATCAACCCCGCTTGTGCCACCGATGTGGCGGTGCACAGTGCCAACACCCCGATGAGCACCCAACGCATCAACCCAATCGGCAGGCCCAGGCTGCGAGCCGTGTCTTCACCCAGGCGCAGGCCATCGAGCCAGCGCGACATGGCCAGCGCCACCAGCAGTGAGGGCAATAACACCCAAGCCATCAACACCACCGCGGGCATGCCGATCATGGCGGTGCTGCCCAATAAAAACGATTGCATGACCGGCCAAGCTTGAGGGACGGCCACCATCAGCAAAGAGGTGACCGCGCCCAAGACCACGCCCACCACCACCCCCGACAGCAACAACCGCAAGCTGTGGTGTGCACCTTTGGCCAACAACAAGCTAAGCAATACCGCGCCCCATGCGCCGACAAAGGCACAACCTGTTATCCCCAAGCGCCACACCCAGGGCTGGGCCCAAGTCACGCCAGGCGACAGCACAGCACTGCCCCAAGACACCACGGCCAGGGCTGCCGCCACACCCAAGCCGGCACCGGATGCACTGCCCAACAAGTAAGGGTCGGCCAGCGGATTGCGAAACAGACCCTGCGCCAACGCCCCGGCCAAACCCAACAAAGCACCGGCCATCCAAGCGCCCAGGGTGCGCGGCCAACGGATGTCTTGCACGATGGGGTCCGTCCAATGCCAACCGGTGTCCAAGCCCTCGCTGCCGGTCATCAAGCCCAGCACAATGCAAACGATGCTCAACAAGAGCAAGCTGATGCCCCAGCGCCAGGATGGCATGCGCGTCATGGCTTCCAACTTCGCTGCGCACATTGCGCCATCAGCCAGGCCGCTTCACCCATGCGCGGACCGGGACGCACCAGAACATCGCCTTGTTCGGCAGTGAACTGGCACACGCGGTTGTTTTGGACCGCCGCCAACTGGGACCACCCTGGTCGGCGCTGCAAAGGGTCCAAAGGGGTTTGGCCCATCATGATCAAGTCGGGTTGGCTGCGCAGCACCCACTCGGGGCTGAGTTGCGGAAACGGCCCCAGTTGGGCGGGTACCACATTGCGCAAGCCCAAAACGGTGATCAACTCGCCAATGAATGAGGTTTCACCGGCCGCATAGCCCCCGCTGCCGGCTTCAAAATAAACGCTCGCACCCTTGGCTTGCGGCGGCATCGCGGCGCGGGCTTGGTTCAACTGGGTTTGCACCTGCTGCCACACCAGCGCGGCGCGTTGTTCGGGCTCGGGCAAACCCAAGACCACCGCCAAGCGCTGCAAGCTGTGCTGCACCTGGGCTTGGTTGATGGGCTCCAAGGCCATCACCGGAATGCCCAAAGCCACCAAGCGCGGCAGCAGCCGCGCCGAGCGGCCAAGCAACACCAAGTCGGGTTTGAGCCGCACCAAGGCCTCCAGCGACACATCGTCCATGCCGCCCAGCTTGGGCAAGGCTTTCACAGCTTCTGGCCAATTGGCAAACCGGTCGGTGCCCACCAAACGGTCGCAAGCGCCCAAAGCACACACGCTTTCGGCCAAGGCGGGCATCAAGGTCACGATGCGCTCGGGCGCTCGCGCCAACTGGACCACCTCGCCTCGGTCATCGCGCACACCTGCGGGTGTGGCGGCCCAAGCCTGATGGCCCAACGATGAACACAGAACAAGCCCAGACACCCACGCTACCAACCCAGGCTTGGCCGCCACAACCCACCCCCGCAGCACCCGCATCACTGGCGAGCGTTCCGCTCGCCCACCGAAGCCCGCAGACGGGAGCCAATGCTCAGGCATATTGGGCCGCCCATTGCGAGATGCGCCGATGCAACTGCTCCACCCCATCGGTCAATGCGGCCGGTCCAGGTTGCAAGATGTCGACCGACTTGATTTCAAACAACTGGCCGTCTCGCACCGCGGGCACCTCAGCCCAGCCGGGGCGAGCTGCAACCTTTTCAGGGCGAAATTTTTTGCCACACCAAGAGCCCAAGATGATGTCGGGCGAACGCGCGACGATGTCCAAGGGGTTGGCGATGATGCGGTTCTTGCCCAGGCTTTGCAGGGCCAACTCGGGGAAGCAATCGTCACCACCGGCCACGCCCACCAACTCCGACACCCAACGGATGGCGCTGATGGCGGGCTCATCCCATTCTTCAAAGTACACCCGAGGCCGCCGGGGAAAAGCCGCCGCTTGTACAGCAATGGCGGCCTCGGGTGTACTTTGAAGAATGGGATG
>JBEDFU010000266.1:0-5091 GCA_041174965.1 Pseudomonadota bacterium
TGCAACAAGCGCGCGAGCAAGCCCAACCCAGCGCCATGGGCTTGGCCCACGCCGGAGGTGCCGCATGAGCAGCGTGATCCCCATCCACAACAGCTCGGCCAGTGGCTGCCAAGACGCGCCGGTGCTGATCGAGCGCGGCCAGCGCGAGGTGTTTTGCGGCCTCACCGGCATCATTTGGTTGCACCGCAAAATCCAAGACGCTTTCTTTTTGGTGGTGGGCTCGCGCACCTGTGCCCACCTGATTCAGTCTGCTGCGGGCGTGATGATTTTTGCCGAGCCGCGCTTTGGCACCGCCATCATCGACGAGCGCGACCTGGCCGGCTTGGCCGACTGCAACGACGAACTCGACAAAGTGGTCGGCCAGTTGCTGCAACGCCGCCCCGACATCAAGCTGCTGTTCTTGGTCGGCTCATGCCCTTCAGAGGTCATCAAGCTCGATTTGTCGCGCGCCGCTGAGCGCTTGACCCGCCAATACCTGCCCTCGGTGCGGGTGCTCAACTATTCGGGCAGCGGCATTGAAACCACCTTCACCCAAGGCGAAGATGCTTGCTTGGCCTCGCTCGCACCCACCCTGCCCCAGCGCAGCGACGGCGCCACGCGCTTGTTGGTGGTGGGCACTTTGGCCGATGTGGTGGAAGACCAACTCGGCCAACTGCTCAAGGCCATGGGCGTGGCGGTGGACTTTTTCCCGCCCCGGCGCAGCACCCAATTGCCCGCCGTCGGTCCAGGCACCCGTTTTTTGCTGGCCCAACCCTTTTTGGCCGATACCGCCCGCGCCCTGGAGTCCATGGGCGCGCAGCACCTGGGCGCACCCTTTCCCCTCGGCGCCGAAGGCACCACGGCCTGGTTGCAAGCCGCAGCCACGGCTTTTGGCGTGGACCCGGTGTTGTTCGAACAAGTCACCCGCGCCCCGCGCCAACGCGCCGAGCAAGCCCTGTCGCGACAGCGCACGCTGCTGCAAGGCAAGCGCATATTTTTCTTCCCCGACTCACAACTCGAAATCCCCTTGGCGCGCTTTCTGCACCGCGAGCTGGGCATGGCATTGGTCGAGGTGGGCACCCCTTACTTGCACCGCAACCACATGGCCGCCGAGCTGGCTTGGTTGCCAGCAGGCACCCGCTTGAGCGAAGGCCAAGACGTGGAAAAGCAGCTCGACCGCTGCCTGGCCGACCAACCCGACATGGTGGTGTGTGGCCTGGGCCTGGCCAACCCCTTGGAGGCCCAAGGCCTGACCACCAAATGGGCCATTGAGTTGGTCTTCACCCCCATCCAGGGCTACGAACAAGCGGGCGACTTGGCCGGCTTGTTCAGCCGCCCGCTGACCCGCCGCCTGAAGCTGGTCGCCTGAGGCACGCCACCATGCAACTCACGCTCTGGACATACGAAGGCCCGCCCCACATTGGGGCCATGCGCATCGCCACAGCCATGCGCGATGTGCACTATGTGCTGCACGCGCCCCAGGGCGACACCTATGCCGATTTGTTGTTCACCATGATCGAGCGCTTGCCGCGCCGCCCACCGGTGACCTACACCACCTTCCAAGCGCGCGATCTCGGTGGCGACACCGCCGAGCTGTTCAAAACCGCTGCCCGTGACGCGTTTGCACGCTTTGCCCCCAAAGCCATGCTGGTCGGTTCCTCGTGCACCGCCGAGCTGATCCAAGACGACCCCGGTGGGCTGGCCCTGGCGCTGAACCTGCCAGTGCCGGTGGTGCCCTTGGAGTTGCCCGCCTACCAGCGCAAAGAAAATTTTGGTGCATCCGAAACCTTTTATCACCTCACCCGCCGCTTGGCCACCGCCACCACACCGCGCACGCCGTTGGACGGCAGCCGGCCCGCACGCTGCAACATCTTGGGCCCCACCGCCATGGGCTTTCGCCACCGCGACGATGTGATCGAAATCACCCGCTTGATCGAAAGCCTGGGCGTGCAAGTGCATGTGGTCGCGCCGCTCAACGCTTGCGTGGCCGACATCGCCCGCTTGGGCGAGGCCGACTTCAACGTGGTGCTCTACCCCGAAGTCGCCAACACCACCGCCCAGTGGTTGCAGCGCCAGCACCAACAACCCTTCACCCGCACCGTGCCGATTGGCATGGGGGCCACGCGCGACTTCATTGCCGAAGTGCAGACCTTGGCGGGTTTGACCGTCGATGTGTCCACACCCGAGCGCGCCCATGCCCCGTGGTACGCCCGCTCGGTCGACTCCACCTACCTCACCGGCAAGCGCGTGTATGTGTTTGGCGACGCATCCCACGCCATCGCCGCAGCGCGTGTGGCCAGCCAAGAAATGGGCTTTGAAGTGGTGGGCCTGGGCACCTACAGCCGCGAATTTGCCCGCGAGGTGCGCGATGCGGCCAAGCTCTACGGGGTGGAAGCGCTGATCAGCGACGACTACTTGGCCGTCGAGACGCAAATCACCGAGCTCCAACCCGAGTTGATTTTGGGCACGCAAATGGAGCGCCACATTGCCAAGCGCCACGGCATCCCCTGCGCCGTCATTTCCGCGCCCATCCATGTGCAAGATTTCCCCGCCCGCTACGCGCCCCAAATGGGCTTTGAAGGTGCCAATGTGTTGTTTGACACCTGGGTGCACCCGCTGATGATGGGCCTGGAAGAACACCTCTTGGGCATGTTCCGCGAAGACTTCGAATTCAAAGAAGGCGCTGCGCCTTCGCACCTGGGCTCAACCCGCCCCAGCCCCACGCTGCAAGCCAGCGCCGCCAGCGCCGAGCCCATCACCATCGAGGCGCCCAGCGCACCCGCCACGGCCACGGCCAGCCCCGCCAGTGGCCCAGGCGGCTGGACCTTGGACGCTGAAAAAGAGCTCAACAAGATTCCCTTTTTTGTGCGCGGCAAAGCCCGCCGCAACACCGAACGCTTTGCCCGCGAGCAAGGTCTGGCGACGATCACAGTGGAGACCCTCTACGTGCCAAAGCCCATTTCAGCCGCTGACGCCGTGACCCAGGGTAGCCACACACCGGTGCGGGTGACCATCGTCACCATGGACACCCATTTGGCCAGCGCCACCGAGCGTGCGCGCCACAGCCTGGCGCGCGAAATGCCCGGCCTGCACCTGTCCTTGCACGCCGCGTCCGAATTTGCCAACAACGAAGCCGCCATCGAGCGTTGCAAAGCCGACATTGCCCAAGCGCACATCATCGTGGCGGGCATGCTGTTTTTGGAAGACCACTTTTTGCCCATCTTGCCCGCCCTGCGCGAGCGCCGCGATGGCTGCGACGCGATGATTTGCATGGCCTCGGCCACCGAGGTGGTGCAGCTGACGCGCCTGGGCAACTTTGACATGGGCAAGCCCGCCAGCGGCCCCATGGCTTTGCTGAAAAAACTGCGCGGCAAAAAAGAAAAGAACAGCACCGGTGGTGCCGCCCAACTCAAGATGCTGCGCCGCATTCCGCAAATGCTGCGCTTCATCCCCGGCACAGCGCAAGATGTGCGCGCCTATTTCATGACCTTGCAATACTGGCTGGGCGGCTCCGATGCCAACGTGCTCAACCTGATCCGCCATGTGGTCGATCGCGGCGCCAGCGGAGAGCGCCGCCACCTGCGCGGCATGCTCAAACCCCAGGCGCCGATTGAATACCCCGAAATGGGCGTCTACCACCCGCGCCTGAAAGGCCGCTTCAGCGAAGACGCCAGCGCCTTGCCCGCGCCCGCCCAAGGGCCCGTCCATGGCACCGTGGGCTTGTTGGTGCTGCGCTCCTACTTGTTGTCCAACAACGCTGGTCACTACGACGGCGTGATCGCGGCCCTCGAAGCGCGCGGATTGCGCGTCATCCCCTGTTTTGCATCGGGCCTGGACAGCCGACCCGCCATCGACGAGTACTTCTTTAAAAATGACCGCCCCACGATTGACGCGCTGATTTCGCTCACTGGTTTTTCTCTGGTGGGCGGTCCTGCCTACAACGACTCCAAAGCCGCAGAGGACGTGCTGGCCAAACTCGACGTGCCCTACATCGCAGCGCAGCCCGTCGAGTTCCAAACCCTCACCGAATGGGGCAGCTCTGAGCGCGGCCTGCTGCCGGTGGAGAGCACCATCATGGTGGCCATCCCCGAGCTCGACGGCTCGGTCGCCCCCATGGTGTTTGGCGGTCGCCCAGGCAGCGCCGGCGTGACCTGTTCCGGCTGCCACCATGCCTGCACCTTCACCGACCAAGACCGCAGCCAAGACATGGCCTCCTGCCCCGAGCGCGCCACCATGCTGGCCGCGCGGGTGAGCAAAATGGTGGCCTTGCGCCGCAGCGAGCGCGCCCAGCGCAAGCTGGCGCTGGTGGTGTTCAACTTCCCGCCGAATGCGGGCAACATCGGCAGCGCCGCTTATTTGAGCGTGTTCGAGTCGATCTTCCACACCTTGGCCGCCATGAAAGCGCAGGGCTACACCGTGGACATGCCCGCCAACGTCGATGACTTGCGCAACAGCTTGCTGCACGGCAACGCCGCCCAATACGGTGCCGACGCCAATGTGCACCACCTGATCGCCGCCGAAGACCATGTGCGGCGCGAGCCTTGGCTGTCAGAGATCGAGGCCCAATGGGGCCCCGCACCAGGCCGACAACTCAGCAACGGTCAATCGATTTTTGTGCTGGGCAAGCAATGGGGCCATGTGCTGGTGTGTGTGCAGCCCTCGTTTGGCTACGAAGGCGACCCGATGCGCTTGTTGTTCCAAAAGGGCTTGGCCCCCACCCACGCTTTCTCGGCCTTTTACCGCTATCTGCGCGAAGACTTCCAAGCCCACGCCGTGCTGCACTTTGGCACCCACGGCGCGCTCGAGTTCATGCCCGGCAAACAAACCGGCATGTCGGGCAGCTGCTGGCCCGACCGCTTGATCCACGACCTGCCCAACATCTACCTGTATGCATCGAACAACCCCTCCGAAGGGGCGATTGCCAAGCGCCGCAGTGGCGCCACCTTGATCTCCTACCTCACCCCACCGGTGTCACAAGCGGGTTTGTACAAAGGCTTGACCGAACTCAAATCTTCCATCGACCGCTGGCGCGGTCTGGAGCCCGGCGCTTCTGAGCGCCCCGAATTGGCACTGATGCTGCAGTCTCAAGCCGCTGCGCTGGATTTGGCCGAC
>JBEDFU010000267.1:0-3745 GCA_041174965.1 Pseudomonadota bacterium
GACATGGCGCGGATTTTGGGCCACTTGGTGCACCAGCGCTTTCCCTGGGCCCACCATGATTGCCAGGGTTCGTCCAACTTCACCTTGCCCACCACCCAAGACCCCACCGAGGCCTTGCTCAACCGCACCTGGCGCCCCACCTTGAGCGTGACCGGCGCCGAGGGCCTGCCCGCCTTGCAAGACGCCGGCAATGTGTTGCGCCCTTACACGGCCTTCAAGCTCAGCTTGCGCTTGCCGCCTTTGGTCGATGCGGCACAGGCGGTGCAAGAGATGAAAACTTTGCTCGAAGACAACGCCCCGTACCAAGCACGGGTGACCTTTGAGCACCACGGCGGCGCGACGGGTTGGAACGCCCCAGATGTGGCCCCCTGGTTGTCCCAGGCCTTGCACAGCGCCAGCAACGCCCACTTTGGCGCCCCGTGCGGCTTCATTGGGCAGGGCGGCACGATACCGTTGATGAACATGCTCAGCCAAGGCTTCCCTCGCGCACAAATGGTGGTGTGCGGTGTTTTGGGGCCGCAGTCCAATGCCCATGGCCCCAATGAGTTTTTGCACCTGCCTTATGCGCGCAAACTCACCGCCGCCATGGCCCAGGTGATGGCCGCCCTGCCCTGAGCCGGGTTTGCGCGAAGGGTCTTAAGCAGCCTGGGGTTTGTTCAGGCTCAGGTGGCGGGCCAGCCACAACAGCGCCACGCCGATGATGCCAATGGGCAGCAAGGAGCCCCAATTGAGCCAATCCCAACCCGAGGTGGTGACCAAGGCGCCGGATGCAAATGAGGTCACGGCCATCGTGGCGAAGACACAAAAGTTGAGCACGGCCTGCGCGCGGTGCTTGTCCTCAGGGGCATAACCTTGCATCGACAAAGTGGTGCTGCCGGTGAACAAAAAATTCCAGCCCACACCCAGCATCAGCAGGGCGATCAAAAACTGTTGCACTTCAATACCACTCAGGGCAATTGCCACGCAAACCAAGTTCAGCAGCACGCCCACCCCCATGATGGGCAAGGCGCCAAAGCGCTTGATCAGGTGGCCGGTGAAGAACCCGGGTGCAAACATGCCAATCACATGCCATTGCAGCACCATGGCCGTGTCGCCAAAACCAATGCCGCAGTTTTGCATCGCCAATGGGGTGGCGGCCATGAGCAGGTTCATCACCCCATAACCCACGGCGGCGCTCAAGGCGGCGACAAAAAAGACCGGTTGTCCCATCAGGCTGCCCCAAGAGCGTTGGACATGGCCAGCGGGTGGTGGGGGTGGGGTGGGCCCAAAGTCAATGCGCTCAATCACCAGCCAAGCCAGCACGGCCACACCCATCAAACTCAAGTAAGCCCCGGCAAAAGGCACGCCCAGCAAATTCTTGGTTTGGTTGGCGAGGTTGGGCCCGACGATGGCACCCATCAGGCCGCCGGCCATGACCCAAGACACGGCTTTCTCGCGCCCTTCGGCCGGTGACAGCTCGGCGGCGGCAAAGCGGTACAGCTGCGCGTTGGCGCTGTAATAACCGGCGATGAAGGTGGCCAGCACCAGCAGCCAAAACCATTGGTGCAGCACCGCCCACAAGGCCAAGGCACAAGAGAAAAAAGCCACCACCAAGCCCATTTGAAACGACTTTTTGCGTCCCCACAGGGCCTGGGTGCGCGACACCACCGCCGCACTCAGCGCGCTGCCCACCACATAGCCCATCACCGGCAAGGTGGCCATCCAGCCCACCGGAGCCAGGCTCAGACCCACCAAGCCGTTGATGGCGATGAAGGTCACGTTGTTGGTGAAAAACAGGCCTTGTGCCAAGGTCAGCAGCCACAGGTGTCGGTTCATGGTTTTTTTCTTTCTTTGTAATGGACCACGGTCAAATCGGCAAGGCGGGAGCTTACATCGGGGCGGTCTCTGCGCACAAAGTCAATGCGGCCAAGGCCGCTGTCTCGGCGCGCAAGGTGCGCGGGCCCAGCTGCCAGGGGACAAAACCCGCAGCCAAGGCCAAGGCCTCTTCAGCCTGGCTCAAGCCCCCTTCAGGACCGCTGAGCACGGTGACATGAGCGGGAGCGGGAGTGGGGTGGCGTGGCATGGCGCTGGGCGCCAAAGACAAGAGGCGCTTGGCCGCGGGTCCGTGATCCAGCGCGAGAAACTGGCCCAAACTTTGGGGCAGCTCAATGGTGGGGGGGCGGTTGCGCCCGCACTGCTCGCAAGCGGCATGTGCCAAGGCTTGCCAGTGGGCTTGGCGCTTGAGCGCCCGATCGGCGTGCAAGCGCAAAACGCTGCGCTCGGTCATCAGCGGCACCAGGCGCGCGACACCCAGTTCGGTGGCTTTTTCGACCAACCAGTCCATGCGCTCATTGGCGGGCATGCCCACGGCCAACACCACTTGGTTGGGCGCTTCGCGCTCGATGGCCTGGTGTTCTAGGACATTCACCGTCACGTCTTTTCGGCCCATGTGCTCGATGCGCGCCGACCATTCGCCACCCGCGCCATTGAACAAGCAGATCTCGTCGCCGGGTTGCAAGCGCAAGACCTGGACATGGCGTGCGGCGGCCGGGGCCAGCGCCACGCAGGTCTGGGCGACCAAAGGGTCAGGGTGGAAAAAACGCGGCACAGGGGCTGACGGGTGGTTGGGCCGCTGTCAGACCCGGCCAAAAGCGTAGCCACTCACGTTGGCCTGGCCTTCAATGCGGTCGATCAAGCGCAGCAGCGGAAAGAGTTCCCGGTAGCGGCTGCAGGTGGCCCGGATATAGGCCATGAAGCGCGGCGTATCGGCCAGGTATTTGGGCTTGTGGTCGCGCAGGCCCAGGCGGGCAAAAATGCCCGCCACCTTGAGGTGGCGTTGCAGCCCCATCCATTCGACTTCGCGCCAAAACAGGCCAAAGTCGGTGGACAGCTCGCCCGTGCCCAGCAAGCCTTTTTGCCTGGCGCGCTCCCAATAGCGCACGGTGACGTCCAGTACAAAGGCCTCGTCCCAGCTGATGAAGGCGTCGCGCATCAAGCTGGCGATGTCGTAGGTGATGGGCCCATGGACCGCGTCTTGAAAGTCCAGCACCCCCAGGCGGCGCTCTTGCGGGTCGCCCGAGACCATCAAGTTGCGCGGCATGAAGTCGCGGTGCACATACACCTGGGGTACCGACAGATTGCGTGCCACGATGGTGGCAAACGCCTGGTCCAAGGTTTGGCGCTCGGCATTGGTCAGCACCAGGCCGCGGTGCTGGGCCACATACCAGTCCGGAAACAGTTGCAATTCGCGCATCAGCAAGGCGTTGTCGTAAGCCGGCAGCACTTGGGGCTGGCTGGCGCTTTGCCAGTCGATCAAGGCATCCAAGGCGCGCGCAAAGTCGCCCAGGTGTTGCTGGGGCTGCTGGGCGTCGAGTTGTTGCATCAGGGTGTGTTGACCCAAATCGGTCAGCAGCATGAAGCCGTGCTCGCGTTGCCAATCCAGCACCTGGGGCACATGCAAACCCGCCGCCAGCATCAATTCGGCCACTTGGACAAAAGCCGCACAGTTTTCATGGGCCGGTGGCGCGTCGACCACGATCAATGTGCCGTGGTCGGTGTCGATGCGAAAGTAACGCCGAAAACTCGCATCGGCCGAGGCCACCCGCAAACTCGGCAAGTGCAGGGGGTGGCTGGCGGCCAAGGCCTGCAACCAATGTTCAAAATGGGCTTGGCGCGCTGCATCTGCCCACTGCACCTGGCTGGAGGGGGCCGGTGTGGGACCGGCTTCGATGGTGGGGGTGCTCATGGATAATCCATTCTACAAACC
>JBEDFU010000268.1:0-3168 GCA_041174965.1 Pseudomonadota bacterium
GCCGTTGTAAGCCAGTTGCACATTTTTCAGCTGGCCGTTGACCCACTCAAAGCGCATGGCCGCGCAGGTGGCCGAAATGTCTTGCTCAAAGCGCTTGCTGATTTTGTGCGCCTTGAACACCTGTCCAGGCCGTGGTTTGGGGATCTCGACCGACTCGATGAATTCGCCGGGCTGCAAAACGGTTTTTTTCTGACCGGTGTAGAACTGCTCCAGGGGCACAGCGCGGTTTTTGTTGCCCCGGCGCAGGTGCAACACCGCCGACAAGGCCAGCAAACAGGGCATGGAGTCGCCAATCGGTGAACCATTGGCGATGTTGCCCGCCAAGGTGGCGGTGGACCGAATGGGCGGTGAGCCAAAGCGGCGCAGCACCTCGGCAAAGTCGGGGTAGGCGTCCTTGATGAGGTTCATGGTGTCTTCCAAGGACACCGCAGCACCCACACGCCACGCTTGGGGGCTGTCTTGGACTTGGCGCAGCTCGGTCACATTGCCCAAATAAACAATGTGGTCGGGCCGGGTGTATTGCTTGTTGACCTGCAGGCCAATTTCGGTGCTGCCCGCCAGCAAAGTCGCTTGGGGGTGCTGGGTCAAATAGGCGGCCACCTCGGCCACGGTGGCGGGGGCCACAAACTCGTTGCCCTTGCGGGTGCGCAGCACCGGCTGAGAAATGATTTCACCTTCCAAGCTGAGGGTGGGCACGCTGGCGCGGCGAATCTCTTGCAGCAACGGCACATCTGCTTGGTCGTCGAGTTTGAGCCCAGTTCCCTTTTGGCAGGCCTGCTCGGTGGCGTCGATGATGGGCTTGTAACCGGTACAGCGGCACAGGTTGCCACTGAGGGCGTCGGTGATCTCCAAGCGCTGGGGTTGGGGCTTGATTTGCACCAGATTGACCAGGCTCATCACGATGCCGGGGGTGCAAAAGCCGCACTGTGAGCCGTGGCAGTCCACCATGGCCTGTTGCACCGGGTGCAAACTGCCATCTGGGCGCTTCAAGCTTTCAACGGTTTTGATCGATTTGCCATCCAGCGACGGCAGCAAATGGATGCAGCTGTTGATCGGGCGGTAATCCACGCCTTTGCCGCTGGCGTTGAGCTCGCCGACCATGACCACACAAGCGCCGCAATCGCCTTCGGCGCAGCCTTCTTTGGTACCCGTGCGTTGGAGCTGCTCGCGCAGGTAATCTAAAACTGTGGTGGTGCGGCGCACACCCTTGGCTTCAACGATCTGGCCGTCGAGCACAAAGCGAACCGTGTTGGTGACTGGAAACATGGGATGGGGGTGTTGGGTTGAGGGGTTCAAGGCATTTTAGGGACAGCCGACAGCACACCCCTGTCGCACATGAAAAAAGTCTGGCCCCCCCTAAAAGGCCGATTTGCCTCAGGAACCCCGGTAGGTGGAATAAGCCCAGGGGCTGACCAGCAAAGGCACGTGGTAGTGGCTGCTGGCATCGGCCACGCCAAAGTCAAGGCTCACTTGGTCCAAAAAGGCCGGTTCTGGCAGCGCCACACCTCGGCCGGCGAAATAGGCTTTGACATCAAACACCAGGCGGTAAGTGCCTGCTTTCAAGCTCTGGTTGTCATACAAAGGGCCGTCGGGGTTGCGCCCATCGGCATTCAGAACAAACCGCTTGACCAGTTGGGCTTGCCCCCCTTGGGTGGTGAACAAGGCGACACCCATGCCCGCTGCCGGGCAGCCGTGCATGGTGTCTAAAACATGTGTGCTCAATCCCATGGGCATTCCTTGGCGTTGGTCAAAATCAAAAGTGTATACAATTTTTTGAAATTTCAGATTGATAGCCATCCCCCTGACATGCCCGACACCAGCACACCCACCGATCAGATCGTGGAAGGCCTGACCCGCGCCATCGTCGAGCACCGCTTGCAGCCCGGCGCCAAACTGGCCGAACAAAAGCTGGCCGACCACTACGGCGTGTCGCGCACCCTGGTGCGCCAAGCCCTGTTTCAGCTGTCGCAAAAGCGGCTGATCCAAATGGAGCCCGCACGCGGCGCCTTTGTCGCCACCCCGTCGGTGAGCGAAGCGCGCCAGGTGTTTGGCGTGCGGCGCATGTTGGAGGCCGAAATGACCCGCGCTTTTGTGCGCGAGTTGCAACCGGCGTGGTTGAAAAGTTTGCAAGAGCATGTGGCCCAAGAGCGCGAAGCCATCGACCAAGACAATGTGAGTGCCCGAACCGAGTTGCTCGGCGACTTTCATGTGCGCATGGCCGAGTTGATGGACAACCCGGTGTTGGCCGACATGCTCAACGACTTGATCTCGCGCTGCGCCCTGATCACCCTGATGTACCAAAGCGCCCATGCCGCGCGGCATTCGGCCGATGAGCACGCTGCCATCGTGCAAGCCATGGCGGCGCGCGACGAAAACTTGGCCGTGGCGCTGATGGCCGAGCACCTGCAACATGTGGAAGACAGCTTGATGTTTGAGCGCACCGTGCCCAGCAACGATGTGGCACAAGCCTTGCGCTGATGTCTGGCACTGAGGAAAAGGACCCCCCATGAACTACGACAGCACCCGGCCCTACCCCCGCGACTTGGTGGGCTACGGCTGCAACCCACCGCACGCCCAATGGCCCGGCCAAGCCCGGGTGGCGGTGCAATTTGTTCTCAACTACGAAGAAGGCGGCGAAAACGCCACCTTGCACGGCGACGCCGGCAGCGAACAGTTTTTGAGCGAAATGTTCAACCCGGCCAGCTACCCCGACCGCCACATGAGCATGGAAGGCATTTACGAATACGGCTCGCGCGTGGGGGCGTGGCGCATCCTGCGCGAGTTTGAGCGCCGAGGCTGGCCCATGACCGTGTTTGGCGTGGCCATGGCCCTGGAGCGCCACCCTGAATTGACCACCGCTTTCCATGAGCTGGGGCATGAAATCGCCTGCCACGGCTGGCGCTGGATCCACTACCAAAACCTGGACGAAGCCACCGAACGCGACCACATGCACAAAGCCCTGGCCATCATCGAGCGCCTGACCGGACAGCGCCATGGCCAAAGTGACACCGTGCACGGCGCGGGCTGGTACACCGGGCGCGACAGCCCCAACACCCGCCGCCTGGTGGTTGAACACGGCGGCTTTGCCTACGACTCCGACTACTACGGCGACGACCTGCCCTTTTGGATGAAAGTGGCCAAAACCAATGGACAGGTGGTGCCGCACCT